>DAIEQP010000100.1 GCA_027347805.1 Ignavibacteria bacterium
AGGGAGTAGCTGGAAATCTTGGAGCTGTCCAGCTTAATCTTATAGCTGCAAAGGTTGAAGCGAAACTAAAGATTGGTATGGATCTGGATGATGCAGATTTTAAAGAATTTGAGTCTATAATTAATCTTGTTCTAAATGAAATTATGGAGTGGAAGAACACTAGAAAGCACGATGAAATTAAAGAGGAAAACGGCCAATTAGATTCAGAAAAACTGAAGCAAATGTTGTCAGAACTTAAAATATTGCTTGATGATAACGATTTTGATTCGAGTAAAAAGATTGATGAGATATTAAATCTTCCTGGAATTTCACCTTTTAAAACTTTACTAAAAGAAATAGAAAATTCTGTGAAGAACTACGATTATGATGAGGCCATTGAAAAATTAAACAATGTTAAGTTATAAGTCTTTCTTTTACACTTTGGTTTTTTGTTTTATTAACTGATTAATTCAAAAATATTTATCAGGAGCAGATATGGCATTAGTGGAATGGAAAACCGTCTATGAAACAAATGTGAGCGAAGTTGATAATCAGCATAAAAAACTTGTTGGTATTGTAAACGAACTTCACTCAGCAATGATAATGGGAAAAGGGAAAGATGTTTTAAGCAAAGTGTTCAACGAATTAGTTGAATACACACTTATTCATTTTGCTACCGAAGAAAAATATTTTGATGAATATGTCTATCCGGAAGCAGATCTCCATAAACAGCAGCATAAAAATTTAGTGGAACAGGTTGCTGCCTTGAAAACAAAATTTGAAGCAGGCGAAAAAGTCCTGACACTTGATGTGATGAATTTTCTCAGAGATTGGCTTCACGATCATATCATTGGTTCAGATAAATTATTTGGACCATACTTGAATAGTAAGGGAGTTAAATAGAATAATCTGATAAATATTCATTGTGAGTTGTGCTATTCAAGAAATGTAATTAATGATAAATTGCAATCTTGATTGAAAAAAACACAGGAAAAAATAAACCTGTTCTTGTTAAATATTTACTTCGATCTCACAATGTTTGGATAGAATTTACTGTGATGATAAAGAGTTTTGATAAGTATAAAGATATTCCTATAATTGCATACACTGCCTTTACAAAGGGCGGTGATGAAAAAAATTATTGAAGAAGGTTGCACACATTATTTATCTAAACCTTGCAGCAAAAAAGAATTAGTTAATCTAATTGAAAGCCTATTATTGTCATAATATGGAGAGTGAAATGAGTGACCGCAGCAAAGATAAAACAATACTTATAGTTGACGATGCACCTGAAAACATTTCAATTCTTGCTGAGCTGTTAAATGAGTATAATATTAAAGTTGCAACAAATGGTGAGAAAGCTTTAAAGATAATTGCATCGGGTACCCCCATAAGTTTAATTCTTCTCGATATTATTATGCCTGGAATTAACGGTTTTGAAGTTGCTGCGAAATTAAAGGAAGATCCGAAAACCACTGCAATACCAATTGTATTTGTAACAGGTGAAAAAGATGTAGACAGCTTTGTAAAAGGTTTTGAACTTGGGGCAGAAGATTATATTCAAAAACCATTTGATCCGAATGTTATTTTATATACTGTGAAGTCAAAGTTAGGACTTCCATAATCAAAATAAATTGGTGATAATATTATTATGAGTCAGGAAATTAAAGACCAGCGAATTCTTATTGTTGATGATGCATTAGAAAATGTTGAAATATTGGGTTCAATACTTTCTAACTATAAAAGGAGTGTCGCATTAAACGGAGAAAAAGCACTTAAGATTGCCTTTGGTGAAAACAAACCAGATTTAATCTTGTTAGACGTACTTATGCCTGGTATGGACGGCTTTGAAGTTTGCAGACGGCTTAAAGAAAACCCACAGACCAAAGACATTCCGGTTATTTTTATTACGGCAAAAACTGAAGTTGAAGATGAAACAAAAGGCCTTGAACTTGGTGCAGTAGATTTTATACCAAAACCAATCAGTCCCCCTGTGGTGCTTGCACGAGTGAAAAACCATCTTGAATTAAAAATGGCCAGACAGGATCTGGAAAAGAATAATCAAGAACTGGCATGGCATAATAAGTATATAACCGATAGTATTAATTATGCTAAAAGAATTCAAAGCGCTATTCTTCAAACTGAACAACAAATTCAAAAAATATTTCCTGAAAGTTTCTACCTATACAAACCCAAAGATATTGTTAGCGGCGACTTTTATTGGTTCAGCGAAACCGAGGATCTTAAAATATTTGCGGCAGTGGACTGCACCGGTCATGGTGTGCCGGGTGCGTTTATGTCGATTATTGGAAATACACTGCTGAATGAAATTGTAAATATGCTTAAGATTAAAGATCCTGGACAAATATTAAATCGACTTGATAAAAGAGTAATCAGTGAATTGCAGAAAGATATTAACATAAGTACTTATGATGGCATGGATGTGGCGCTTGGTGTTTTTGATTCAAGAAAAAATATTCTGAAAGTTGCCGGGGCCTATCGGCCAATTTATTATATTCAGAATAACCAATTCTTTGAGATAAAGGGAGACAGAAAATCGATTGGTGATCCGAAAAAAGAAACTTCCTTTACGACAACAACAATTAAGATAGATTCGGATACTGAAGTTTATATTTTTTCTGACGGAATTACAGATCAAAATAATATTGATGAAAAAAAGTTTAGTGCCAGCAAATTAAAAGAATTGCTAAATTCAATTCACTCAAAAGAAACCACAGAACAGAAAAAAATTCTTCTAGAGCAGTTCGAAGCTCACCGGGGCGAGGTTACACAAAGAGATGATGTATTGTTAATTGGTATTCGCTTACAGCCCCTTAAGGAAATTAATATCATTAATTATTTCGGCCCTTTGACTCATGATAAAATTGTATCACTTGGCGAAGAACTTGATAAAAATCTGCAATCCTTTCTTACACCAAAACAGATAAAAATGATTTTTTTCTGTGCGAATGAATTTATGCAGAACATTTATAATTATTCTGAAGAAGTTATAACTGAAGAAAACAAATCAGTTGGTGTTGGGTCAATAGATGTTACATTAATTGGGCAGACTCTCGAAATTAAATCTTTTAATAAAACCAGCAACGAATCTTTTGAACGTGTAAAAGATAAAATAAGTTATTACAATTCTCTGGATGAAGATCAGTTAAAGGCGCTTAAGAAAGAGAAATTGGCAGTAGAATCGGAAGCAACTTCAAAAGGGGGCGGAATTGGATTTCTGGAAATAATCAGAAGAACAAAATCTCCAATAATTGTTACAAATGATTTTGATCCGATCAACCAAAACATAATTAAATTTTATTTGAAAATTAATTTGGGAGATACAAATGGATAATTTGATAATTGAAAAAACTAAGAGCAGCCCGGCAATTAACTTTAATGCTGCTACTGGCAAATGCGAAATGGTTGGTTCATCTTACCCTGAAAACGCAAGTGAATTCTATACTCCTGTTTTTGACTGGCTCAACAATTATATAACCCAGGTGACACGGGATCTTTATTTCGATTTCAAGTTAGATTACCTTAATTCGAGTTCGATAAAATTCATCTCTGAATTCGTTGATAAAATTGACAAGTACGGAAAAATCGGTGTCACTGTTGAGATTAACTGGCATTTCAGAGATGAGGATGAAGATATAAAAGAACTTGGTGAAGAATTTAAAGATGAAGTAAGCTGTAAATTCAATTTAATCGAAGATTAAGGAGCTAAATATGGCAGAAGAAATATTTGATGAAACAGAGCAAACTTTCAAAGAAGATTTCGCTTATCTTGAAAAAATTAAAAAAGTGAAAGCAAATAAAGATATTGATCCATTGATGTTAATGATTGAATACCAGGTCCTCGCAGAAAAATATAATAAGCTCTTGAAAAATGCTGTGAGAATTTCAAAGATGGGAGATAAAGCACAAAAGAAATTAATAAAATATAAAGAACTGATGGACACAATGAGGAATATGGGGTAATATGGATCAGCAGAATCTTAATCAAATCCAACAGGAAGCTTTTGAGCATCTTCTTAAAGGCAGAGCACGAATGGCGTTACCATTGGCTGAACAGCTGATTAAAGAAAGACAAAATGATAGTGAAGCTGCAATCTGCTATGCTTGGGCATTGCTTGAAAACAATGACCCGCTGAATGCTGAAAAGTATATGAAACAATCCGTTGAATTGCCCGGCGATTCTGTTACTGCAAGAATGTACCGCGCTTATCTGCAAATGAGGTTAAGCAGTTTTGAGGGTGCTGTATACGATTTTAACATGACAGAAGGAAAGCAGAAAGAACTATTGGCATGGACATATCTTAATAAAGCCAAGTCATTAGCTGCTATTGGAGAAGTGGAGAAAGCCTCAAACTTCTTTACTCTTGCTTTGATGATTGATAACAATGCAAATCCCGAATGGAAAAAGTTGAAAATATACTTTCAAAAAGCGCAGGAAATTAAAAAAGCAAATTCACTTAATTCATCAAATGCAAAAGAATTTATCGAGCTTTGCACAGCATCATTGAAACAAAAAGAATATTGGTTTTCGCTTCTTGTTTCAAAAGCATTAGTGGCCGAACCTGATATTTTAGTTAATCATCCTGAAGCTGAATTGCTTGAACTTGAATCGATGTATAAATTGAACCAATTAAAGCCGGTGATGGAAAAAATTGAGCTGCTTAAAAAGAAACTTCCTGAAGATGAAAAAATAAAATCCATAGAGCAGGCAGTTCTTAATTCTAATAAAAAAGGGGAAGAACTTAAAACTTCATCGGCGGAATCGAGTGAAAATGCTCAACCCGTTAAATCCGCAACTAATTTTTACCCTTCAAAATATGCAGAAGTATTCTCAATGAAATTGTATGACTTCAGAAAGGATGATAAAGAGAAGGTGTTTTATTCTGCAATTTGTCTGGATGATGTTAAGGAAATTGGCGTCGAGATAATTTTCAATAATCCGTTTTATAAAAAAAGCGATCAATCTATCAGATGTTTCCTTGCATGGTACCTTGATGATGATTTGGTTGATCAGATGAATTTTGAATTGAATGTTCCTGCCGACTGGGATGCAATGATTCTTACTCGTGCAACCGATACAAAGAAAAATAGATTTTGGATAAATGGTGACGCTCGTATTGAATTGTTTATGAATAAAGAAAAAGTTGCAGAGAAATCATTTAAAATTGACAATGCTTCTGTGATCGAAATTGAAAAAAGTAAGGAAGAGAAAAAAGAAACAGAAGAAATTGAAGATGTTGAAACAGTAGATATTAATCAGGTGCTCGATGAGCTAAATTCAATTGTCGGACTTTCTTCAATTAAAAAATCTGTTAAAGAGCTCATTGATTATCTTGAATTCATGAGGGAAAGAAAACAGCTTGGTCTAAAAGCAAAAGATCAGGTATCAGTGCATACTATTTTCCTCGGAAATCCCGGCACTGGAAAAACAACTGTTGCTCGACTGATGGGTAAAATATTTAAAGGTATGGGCCTGCTTCCAAAAGGAAAAGTAATCGAAGTTGATCGGTCTGCACTTGTTGGTCAGTATGTTGGTGAAACAGCCCAGAAGACTGAAAAAATAATTGAGCAGGCGCTTGGTAATGTTTTATTCATTGATGAAGCTTACACGCTTGTTAAAAAAGGTGCTTCAAATGATTTTGGACAGGAAGCGATTGACGTTCTTCTAAAAAGAATGGAAGACAAAAAAGGAGAGTTCTTTGTTGTTGTTGCCGGATATCCAAAAGAAATGCAGGATTTTCTTGATGCTAACCCAGGATTAAGATCTCGTTTTACTCATAATTTCATGTTCGAAGATTATCAACCGGAAGAACTGCTTGAAATTTTTAAGAAACTCGTTAAAGATGAAGATTACAGAATTACTGATGAAGCAGAAAAAATTCTGTTAAAAGAATTATCAAATATTTATAGAACAAGAGATAAAAACTTCGGCAATGCAAGAACAGTCCGTAAAATTTTTGAAGACGCTAAACTTGAAGTAAGTAAAAGATATTTAACACTTCCCAAACACGAACGGACACAGGAAAAGCTGACTACTGTTTATCCCGAAGATATAAAAGCAATATTAAAGCCGCATGATATTAAGGTGGATGTTAAACTTCCTATCAATGAAGAACTTCTTTCTGAAGCATTAAATCAGCTGGAAAAACTCCAGGGACTCAATTCTGTTAAGAAAGATGTCCGTGAGATGGTGAAGCTTGCTAAATATTATAATGAGATTGGTGAAAATATAAGAGATAAATTTACTTCCCATGTTTTGTTTTTAGGAAGCCCTGGTACCGGCAAAACAACTGTTGCAAGAATTATAAGTAAAATTTATACAGCATTAGCAATTCTTCCAAATGGTCAATTGATTGAAACAGACCGTTCTGGATTGGTGGCTAGTTATGTGGGGCAAACTGCAGAGAAAACAACAGCTGCAATTAATTCTTCAATTGGCGGTACATTATTTATTGATGAAGCATATACGCTTGTAAAAGGCGGCGATAACGATTTTGGCAAGGAAGCTATTGATACATTATTAAAACGAATGGAGGATGATAGAGGAAAGTTTATTGTTATTGCGGCTGGTTATACTGATGAAATGAAAGCATTTCTTGAAAGTAACCCCGGAATGAAATCGCGTTTTACAAAAACATTTTTCTTCGAAGATTATACCCCGGAAGACCTGATGGAAATATTTATAAATCTCTGTAAGAAAGATTCGTTGAGAATCGAAGATGGTGCGCGTGCCTTGCTGGTTAAATATTTTAATAAAATTTACAGAGACCGTGATAAGAATTTCGGAAATGCAAGAATAGTCAGGAACGTTTTTGACAATGCAAATAGAAATCGAATTTTAAGATTGGCCGATATTCCTTCTTCACAGCTTAACGAAGAAAAGAAAATATTATTTGTTTTAAACGATTTCTCTGACATCAAACCGGCTGAATCATCACAAAAGCAAACAATGGTTTTGGGTGATAAAGATAAACTGGAATCTTATCTAGAAGAACTTAACAAACTTACAGGCCTGGATTCAGTTAAAGAGGGAATTACAAAACTTGTAAGCAGTTTAAAGATAGCACAGCTGCGTAAAGAAAGAGGGATGGAAGTCGTCCAAAAACCGCTTCATTCAATATTTACCGGAAACCCGGGAACAGGAAAAACTACGGTAGCCAGAATTATTGCAAATATTTATAAAGAACTTGGTGTTGTTGAAAAGGGGCATCTTGTTGAGGTTGATCGTGCTCAGCTGGTTGCTGGATATTCGGGGCAGACAGCTATCAAAACAGATGAAGTGATTAAAAAAGCCTTGGGTGGAATTTTATTTATCGATGAAGCTTATACACTTGCAAGGGGCGGTGGTGATTTTGGCCAGGAAGCAATTGATACTTTGTTAAAACGAATGGAAGATTTCAAAGGTCAGTTTATTGTAATCGTTGCAGGTTATACCCGTGAGATGCAGATGTTTGTTGATACCAATCCTGGATTAGCTTCAAGATTTGTAAACACATTTCATTTCGAGGATTATAATCCGGATCAATTAACCTCAATTGCAGAAGGTATGGCAAAGGCAAGCGGTTATGCCTTTGATGAAGAAGGGAAAAAAGCTTTAATCGATAAGTTTACCGATATTTATACTAAGCGTGATAAAAATTTTGGAAATGCAAGAACTGCTAGAAATACTTTGATGGAAATAATTAGTAATCAAGAAGAGAGAATTTCGAATCTTATTAATCCATCGAATGATGATTTAGCTATAATAAAAATGATTGATGTAAAACATTAATTCTCTGATTTGTGTGTTATATAAATAATCAGGAATAAGCATTAGTAATGTTTATTAGAATATTTGGATTTGTAATATCAAAAAAATAACCTGAGTTGATTTATACAACTCAGGTTATTCAAGTCGCAGACAGAACAATCTTGATTAAAGTGCTTCTAAATTAATTTCCTCTTCATAAAAAAAATGTTAAGTTATAAACGTTTCGAAAGTTCCAAATGTAAAGAACATTAAAAATGAGTTTACTATGAAAAAAGTTGTTATCACTCATGCAAAAAGAACTGCAGTAGGTTCTTTTAACGGTGCATTAGCAAGTCTTTCCGCTCCTCAGCTCGGTTCTTCTATAATTAAATCACTTCTTGAAGAATCCCGGATTGATCCCTCAATGATTGACGAAGTAATTATGGGGAATGTCCTGAGTGCCGGATTAGGACAGGCACCAGCACGTCAAGCAGCTTTGAATGCAGGACTTTCAAATAGAACAGAATGTTTAACAGTTAATAAAATGTGCGGAAGCGGATTGAAAGCAATAATGCTTGCACAGCAGGCAATTCAGTCCGGTGATGCAGAAATAATAATTGCTGGCGGACAGGAGAGCATGTCGAATGCACCATATATTCTGCAGAATGCAAGGGGAGGTTATCGGCTTGGTAATGCAACAATTTATGATTCAATCCTTCTTGATGGTTTGACAGATGTCTATGAAAATATTCACATGGGAAATTGCGCAGAAGCATGTGCAAAAGAATTTAATTTTACAAGAGAACAGCTTGATGAATATGCAGTGCTTTCATATAACAGGGCGCTTGCAGCACAGAAAGAGGGAAAATTCAACGATGAAATTGCGCCTGTGAAAATGAAAACGAAAACAGGAGAGGTGAGTTTTTCTAAAGATGAAGAACCTGAAAAAGTAAATTTTGAAAAAATTCCTACGCTTCGACCTGCTTTTGATAAGAATGGTGTGGTGACTGCAGCAAATGCATCCAAACTAAACGATGGTGCCGCTGCAGTTTTAATAATGAGTGAAGAAAAGGCAAACCAGCTAGGATATCATCCAATGGCGGAAATTGTTGCTCAGAGTTCTGCTGCTAAAGCACCGATTCAATTTACTACTGCTCCAGCCGATGCAATTATCAAAGTACTAACTAAAGCAAACCTGCAAAAAACAGATATTGATCTTTACGAAATTAATGAAGCGTTTGGAGTTGTAAGTTTAGCTGTTAATAAATTATTAGATCTTTCAACTGATACTGTAAATGTGAATGGAGGTGCAATTGCAATTGGGCATCCCATTGGCGCAAGCGGTGCTAGAATAATGACTACTCTTCTTTATGAAATGAAAAGAAGAAATTCAAAATATGGGCTTGCTTCTTTATGCATCGGCGGAGGTGAAGCTTCAGCAGTTATAGTAAAGAAATATGAGTAATTTTTGGCAGGTGATCACAAAATAAAGCATGGAATAGATTTGATGCAATTCGATGTGCAAGAGTATTTATGCTGAAATTGGAAAATTTTTAATACTAAAGCTGATTACTCTGTAAAACTTTTTCATATAATTTTGAATGAAATAATATCTCAACCTTTCAACAAACCCAAGTAAATTTTTTAAGATTTACAGAGTCAAATACATGAGGCTGGGTTTGAAAATTTCATAAATAATTTGGTGCATCTTTTACTTATTAAGCTAAATAATTTGTGCGTTTTTCCGAAAATAAAATGGAAAAACAAATTAATAATGAAAAGACTAATAAAATTATATCTTAAATTAAGTGCGCTTATCTTAATATTTTTATCCGTTCATTTCTCTGCCCAAACCCTAGTGGATACATTAAAACAGCGGTTATCTACTCAAAAAGGTAAAGAGAGAATAGGTACACTAATAGCTTTAAGTCAGCAGAATGTTTATTTCGATTCAAAACAGTCTAGGGAATATGCACTCGAAGCCCTTTCATTAGCCAATCAGAATAACGACGAAATAAATAAAGCCGAAGCATATTACTATTTGGGTTTTAGTGAATATCGTCTTGGAAATTATCAGGTTGCTTTGCAGTATCTTAATAATGCATCAGAAACCTGGAAGAATCTTAAAAATGATAATTCACTCGCCACTGCCAGAAATCTGATAGCGATAGTATATTATTACATTGGTCGTTACGAAATTTCAACCAAACTCTATTCTCAAAATTTGGTCTATTATAAATCAAAAAATAATATGATTTATTATTCCAAAATGTTGACGAATATTGCTAATGTTTATTTAAAGAAAGAGAATTTTGAAAAAGCACTTGAAAATTTACTTTTAGCTGAAAGATTTGCAAGAAAGTATTCTGCAAACGATTCGTATTATTTGGGTAATTTATTATGTAATATCGGCGAGGCTTATTTCGGCAAAAAAAAGCATGAACTTGCACTCAAAAATTATTATGAAGCTCTTGAATATCTAAATAGAATTAAACTCACTGACGGAATTGCAAATGTTCAGCAGGATATTGGTCTGGCTTATCTTGAACTTAAAAACTATTCTGAGTCAATAAACTATTTCAATTTAGCTCTTAAGAATTATTCAGAAATAAATTACACAAAAGGGGTAATGGATGTTAAAGACAACATCATCAAATATTTTAAGGAAGTTAAGAAGCCTGATATTGCCTTGAAAGAAGCTGAATCTCTTGAAGAGATTGCCACTTCGGCTAAAGATACCCTGATGCTTGCTAAAAGCTATAATCATTTTGCAGATATTTACGAGGCAAAAGGAAATTGTGTTCTTGCTTCAAAATTTTTCAGAAAATATCTCAATTTGAAAACTTCGATTGAAAAAGAAGAAAACAAACAGAACTTTTTAGGTTTGCAGGTTCTTACCGATGCTGAAGAAAAGGATATGGAAAACATAAATCTTAGACAGGAAAACGAATTACAAAAAGAAAGACTGAAAACCAGCTGGTTAATATTTTTTACTGTTATCGGAGGCTTAATAGTATTTGCTGTTTTTTCCCTTATGCTTTATAAAAAAGAAAAAAATATTCGGAAATACGCAGCATTGTTAGAAAAGAAAAATGAAGAAATAAATATTCAGAATAATAAACTTGAAGAGGTAATTCTAGCTAAAGATAAATTCTTTTCGATTTTGGCGCACAATTTAAAAAATCCATTCTGGGCGCTGCTGGGCTTAAATAAAATGCTCGATGAAGATTATAGTGAATTGTCCGATTCTGAAAAGAGGGAAATAATAATCCGGATGGGAAGTTCCATAGAAAACGTATATAAATTATTTGAAGATCTGTTAAGCTGGGCAAAGACTCAGCAATCGGCAATTAAACCGGTTAAAGAAAATTTAAATGCTGCTGAGCTTATTTATACTTCTGTTAAACCATACGAGCTGCGCGCCAAGGAAAAAAATGTTAACATTTTAGTGAATACAGATGAAAATATTTCTTTTTATGCCGATAGATTTATGCTTGAAACAATAATTGGAAATTTTGTTGATAATGCAATAAAATTCTCAAAAGAAAATAGTAATGTTGAAGTAGCAGCTTATAATGAGGATAATAATTTTGTCATATCTATCAAGGATTTCGGTATTGGTATTCCGGATGAAAAAATTGAAAAATTATTTATGCTTGGTGAAAACATATCTTCACAGGGGACCCAGAATGAAAAAGGATCCGGCCTTGGTTTGATCATCTGCAAAGAGTTTCTAAAACTCAATAATGGAGAAATTTTTGTCGAGAGTAAGGTAAATGAAGGAACTAAATTTTCAATTAAATTGCCATTGGAAAAATTCTAAATTTATATTCAATGAATAAATTTTAGAATAAGCTCTTAATATATCTGGGAATAGTAATTATTCAGAAATGCCTTAAACCATAAACAAATAAGAACAAAATGTTCGTAATTTGAGTCAAATAAAGGGGGCCCTGCAAATGAGAACTGGACTAATCTTGTTATAATTTTTTTCAAATTTTCAAAAATATTTTCAGAATATTATTAAGACAATTGCTAACTTTAACAAGACAAACGAGTCAGGAATTAAAATGAAGTTTAACAGGGCTACAACTTCATTTCGCAAGTGTTCACACCAATTTATTTTTTGTAATGAGCTAAATTAAAACACTTTAGTAGATTTACAGGAGGTGTTATGCTTTCTTATTATCGTTCAATAGTTCTAATAATTTTATTCCCAATTATACTTTTCGGTCAAACAATTACTTCAACAACAAGCGGGGGCAGATGGGAAAATGCATCAACTTGGATTGGTGGTGTTGTTCCCTCATCCACTTCAAATGTTGTTGTAAATGGTCCTGTTATATTTTCCACAGGAAGCGGATTCTCATGCAATGGTCTAACGATTAATACGGGTGGGACATTATATAATGGAGTCGGATATGCATGGCCGGATCAAGTGTTAATTGTAAACGGCAGTATCATAAACAATGGTACAATTAGAAACGAAGGTGGTAACGGACTTGTAATAAAAGTAAAAGGCAGCATTACAAATAATGGAACGTGGACATTCAGAAGAGTAGAATTAAATGGCAGCGGAACACAAACAATATCCTCAACAAATAAAAGCAGATTCAGCAATAATATAGTCGTTGATGCAACTGCCAAGCCTACAATTGCTGCTGGTTCGGATTTGATATTTACCACAAGTGTTGATCTGGGCAAATCAACTTTGGATGCAAAAAACTTTTCTATTACGTTAGTTGGTGAAAGTGCAAACATTACAAATGGCACTGTAAATAATGCAGGTATTATTACAGGCGTTACTACAATGGATGTTTATAAAAATCTTTTTCCTCCAATAATTAATGAAATAACATACAGCGGAAACATTACACTTAAAGGCAGATTTAAAATCAATTCTAATGTTGTGATGAGCGGAACGGTTATTAATACTGATTCACTTGAAAATTCAACCGGCTATGCTCATCCAGAAAAGAAACTTCAAATTAATGGCAGCTTCACAAATAATGGGTTAGTTAGGAATGGTGGAAGTGCCGGTTTTGCATTAAACATTACAGGTAATATTGTTAACAACGGAACATGGACTTTTAATAGAACTGAATTGAGCGGCACTGCGAATCAAACAGTCAGTCAGGGAACTGGAAAACTATTTGAATCTGCTTTTAAAGTAACTGATCAAACAGGTCAAATAGTTGCAGGCAGTGCATTATCATTTTCGAGCTGGTTCGATCTAAATAAATGTTCTTTTGATCTTAAGAATTATACGCTGACATTGCGCGGCGAAGGATCAAATATTTCAAATGGAGTGGTCTTTAATGTAAAAGATCTTGTTGGGAAAAACACTCCAGGCTCAACTAACAATCCTATTTTAGAAAATATTATTTATGATGGTCAAATTAATCTAAAGGGATTGCTTCGCATTAATTGGGGCGTAACAATGAGAGGAGTAATCACAGTAACAGATACTCTTCAGAATTCAACAGGTTATGCTCATCCAGAAAAAGTATTAAAAATAGTTGGTGATTTAATTAACAATGGAGTGATAAGGGATGGTGGAAGTGCTGGTTTTGTGCTTGATATAACAGGCAATGTTACAGCGAATAAAAAAATTACTAATAAAAGACTTCAGCTTGCTGGTGCAGGAAATAGAACGATTTATGACAACATTAGTTCACTTCAATATTTATCAACCGGTGAAAAAGTTGTTCTGGTTGGAGATAACTATCTGCCAAATTTAAGTATCGCATCAACTTCAAAATGCCAGCTTGCTTATGGAGCTAAAATAAAAGTAATCAATAACACAATTGATGAAAACCTGGATAACTGGAGCGAAATTTCAATCACAAAAAAGTATTCTAATTCTGTTTTAAATAATTCATTTTTCAAAGCAAGCGCAAATGTTGTTTCAGGTGCAAAGCTCGATTCACTTACAATCCAATCATTTGGGCATCAGGTGCCAACCAGTTTTCCTGGTGCAGTAAAATGCTGGTGGCGTTTAACACCATTCACTACATCAACAAGAATGACCCTTACCTCATTAACACTAAAATATAATGATGATTTATTAGGAACAAATTCAGAGTCAACGCTTAATGTATATCATTCGGAAGATAATGGAGGGACATGGAAGCAGTTATCCACTTCAGCAAACATTACTAGGAACGCAACTGATAATACTATTACAATAATAGATGCATTTGGATTTGGTGATTATATTTTATCATCGTCCGCAGATCCATCATCAGTAATACCATCGATTGTTGTTTCTCTTGTTGGACGATCTCAAATTAGAGTTGGTCCCCCAAATAAGTATACTATTAACTATTATAATAATAGCGATACACCTACAGATGATTTTCTGATTTCATTAAATACCGGAACAAATATTCACATACTTAAAACAGAGCATCAGTTAACAAATGGTCAGAAAGAAACATTAACGCCTGATAGTTTATTCTATCAAAGCGAAGACACAACTCTTGTAATGTACATTTCAGGTTTAGGACCACGTGAAGAAAGATCATTTGATGCAATATTATCAGCAGATAACAAAAATCTTGGAAAAATTAAAAACGTATTATTTGAACCGCTTACTATTACAGCGACAACCGTAGTGATTTATGCAGGCAAAGCTGCTGCTGCATATGTTACAGCGAAAGCAATAAAATATGTTTTTGATAAAGGGAAAGATAAAATAAAAGAATGGGCTGAATTAACACCTGAAGAAAAAAAGGCTTGGGAAGAAAGGTACACTAAAATACCCGACGAAAATAAGAAGGAAACTAGAAAAGAATGGGCCCTTAAACAAATCGGCAAAAAGATTTTGAATAAACTTCCTAATGTGCCCAATCCGGGACCGATAGTTAAAAACTTTGCATCAGCTTTATGGGAGTTAGCGCCTACATTACGACGAAGATTTTTTTATAATTATTCTAATAGAAGTGTTGAAGTCGCTGACGAAATTATGCAGGATGGCAGTTCATATAAACCGACCGCTTCAGGAAATAATTCTAAGACAACCCAGCGTGTCACTTCTTGGGATCCGAATGAAAAGATTGGTCCAACCGGATTTGGAGACAAAAAATTTATTTCCACTGCT
>DAIEQP010000119.1 GCA_027347805.1 Ignavibacteria bacterium
GACCATGTGGTGTTAGAATATCAGATAATGTTTCATCGGATTTAATTGTATCGCGCACTTCGATAAGATCATTTATAGATAAGTTAAATGGATTCGCTTTTGGCTTTTGCGCAATTTTTGGTTGGACTTCATTTTTACATGATATAAATAATATTGTGATTACAAAAAACAGTAATGCCTTAATAAAATATTTCTTAAACATTGCTACCTATTATAAAATTTGATTAGATATTAAATCAGTTTTTGAATTATAGAAACAGAATTGATTCCTTCTGCTTCCGCAGAAAAATTCGGAATAATTCTATGACGCAAAACAGGGACAAGAAAATATTTTACATCATCAATTGATGGAGTAAATCTTCCTTCCATTACAGCTTTGGTCTTAGCTGCCAAGATTAGATATTGAGAAGCACGCGGGCCGGCACCCCAAGCGACATGATCTTTGATAAATTGATCTGCATTATCCGTTGGTCTTGTAGAATCAACTACGCGAACTGCATATTCAATTACATTATCAGCAACAGGAACACGCTTTATCAAATTTTGAAAAGAAATTATTTGCTCAGATTTTAATACCTTTTTTAGTACTGGATTATAATCACTTGTTGTTGACTTGATAATTTTAATTTCTTCTTCATACTTTGGATAATCCAGCCAAAGATTAAACATAAAACGGTCCAACTGTGCTTCCGGCAATGGGTATGTTCCTTCCTGCTCAATCGGGTTTTGAGTTGCCAAAACAAAAAATGGTTCGTCAAGGGTTCTTGTAACACCAGCAGCTGTAACTTTATGCTCCTGCATTGCTTCAAGCAAAGCCGATTGAGTTTTAGGGGGAGTTCTATTTATCTCATCGGCAAGAATTATATTTGCAAAAATTGGCCCCTCAATAAATCTGAAAATTCGTTTATTAGTTACAGGATCATCATCAATTATTTCTGTTCCGGTTATATCGCTCGGCATTAAATCCGGTGTGAATTGAATCCGGTTATATTTAAGATCTAGTACTTCTGCAAGAGTTTTTATTAAAAGAGTCTTTGCTAAACCAGGAACACCAACCAATAAACAATGACCGCGAGCAATTAAACTTACCAGCAGATCATTAATAATTTGATCCTGCCCAACAATTACCTTTGCAATTTCTTCTTTAACTGATTTCAAACAGTCGAAAAGCTGCTCAACTGCGGCGACATCATCCGTTGGTTTTTGTGTCAAAGCAAATCCTAATGATTTAATTTTTTATTAACAATTGATCAATATAATTACAAACGAACTTCCCAAAATATTTTGCTT
The DNA here is from genome assembly GCA_027347805.1 of Ignavibacteria bacterium. GTDB lineage: Bacteria > Bacteroidota > Ignavibacteria > Ignavibacteriales > Melioribacteraceae > Stygiobacter. Next base: position 1,291 of record DAIEQP010000119.1, read on the forward strand.
TTAATTTCTTTCATCCATTGGGAATATAATTTTTGTTTTTTAGCATAATCGGCTAATCGTTTTATATCATTATAATCAATATCCAAATTTGCTGAATGCTCAGGAATTCGTTTGTCTAATCTTACAATATGATAGCCATAAGTACTTTTATCGATATCAATTCTTTTTGGATAACTAATATCGCCCTCTTTTAACTTATAGATAATATCAAGCATCGGTTTGTCTAACTGGCTAGCCTCAAAAGTACCAATAAGTCCACCGTACTTAGCATTTTCTTTATCATCACTATGTTTTTTTGCCATACTTTCAAAACTTTGATTGAACCGAACAATTGAATCGCGAATCTCATTTAAAAATTCAATGCACTGCAAATCTGCTTCATCATCAGCTTTTACCTTAATCAAAATATGACGTGCATGAATAGATTCTCCTCTTCTTTCTAAAAGTTGAATTATGTGATAACCAAATTGAGATTCAACAATTCCCGAAATTTGGTTTGGTGCAAGAGCAAATGCAACTGCTTCAAATTGAGGGACTAAAACTCCACGCTTTTGAAATCCAAGATCGCCGCCCTGCGCCGCACTTCCAGGATCTTCAGAATATTTTTTTGCAAGTTTTTCGAATGGAACTCCAGCTTTTATCGAATCAAGCAATGATTGTGCGAAAGTTTTAGCTTTTAATTTTACTCTTTCACCGGTTTTGGGATTTTGGAAAATATGTGATACCTGATATTTCTGCTGAACAGTAGGAATTGAATCTTTTATTGTCTGGAAAAATTCTTCAACTTCTTTTCTAGTAGAATTAATCTGCCCAAACATTTTTTGCTGTAGCATCTGGGCCATAATATTCTTTCTTGTATCATCCAGCAAGGTTCGTTTCAATTTTTCGAGGGGCATTCCATACACCTGCTCAAGTTTTTCTCTTGAACCGTATTGCTGAATATAATAATTCATCTGGTAATCAAGCTGCTGAGTAACCTGTTCATCTGAAACTTTAATAGTATCCATCTCCGCCTGGGCATACATAAGTTTTTCTTCAATCAAATTATTAAGCACAATTCTTCTAAACGTAGTATCGGCGGGATTAATATTTCTCTGCTG
>DAIEQP010000132.1 GCA_027347805.1 Ignavibacteria bacterium
AGTGATAACATATTCAAGCAATTCTGGGGACAATGTGCAGGTTCAACAACTAACCCTTGATTTAACGGAATCTTTACCGATTGGTTTTAAAGCAAGTTTGAGCGGCACGTGCGATGGGAACTATAATCTCGTTGGCAATCAATCATCTGCAGCGATAGATTTGAAAATATATGTAAACGATACTTTGAAAGCAGAGGCAAACGATTTGAAAACTGATCCCTCTTCTTTGGTAACTGCCACAGCAAGTTGCAGCTATTTAATTAAGTAAATTACCACTTAAAGAAAACACATTTGTAAAATGTAGAAAAATATTTCTTGGATGATGAAAATATTTTTTCGGCAGTGATCAATACTGCTTTTACAAGTATAATTACCCGAACCAGTTTTCAGATGAACTTCGATATGATTTTAATATTCTAAAAGTATTTCGAGTATCATCCGAGATTGAATTTCTTTTGGATATTTCATCTGACGGGGAGGTAAAATCGGGCACAAATAAAAATGATTCATATCTTTCTAAAAAAATAATTTCCTCAACTTTTGTTTCATGGGTAATAGCATTCCCTGAATAAGGGGATATTTGTTTCTTTGTTTTTGATTTCATAGTTCCTCCTGTTTAATGGTTAAACAATAGAAGACAAGAAGCAGTTTAATTCGTGAGCAGGTATAAATTTATCTCTGAACTATTATGATACCTTAATGAAGATATGCATTATGAATTGTTTTTTTTAAGCAATGTAAATGAAATTGTTGTTCCAACGCCAACTTTGCTTTCAACAGAAATCGTTCCACCATGTTTTTCTACAAATTCTTTGCAGACAATAAGTCCTAAACCAGTGCCTTTTTCATCATTTGTTCCGCGTGTTGTTACTTTTCCATCTAGCTTAAATAGATTATCGGCAATCTCGGATTTCATACCAACTCCATTGTCCTTAATTTCTACTTTGGTATATGTATCATTTTCAATAATGTTAACAATTATTTTGCCGTTAGTATTGGTAAACTTGATTGCGTTTGATACGAGGTTTCTAATAATTGTTTCAATCATATCCGGATCGGCAAACAATTTTTTATTTTCGTTTCCGTGAAATTGTAATTCGATCTTTTTGCTTGCAGCAGATATGCTTTGGGAACTAAATACAGAATTGATAACATCTGACAGCAAAATTTCTTTTGGACTATATTCAACACGATTCAGGTTTAATCTCGCCCAGGTTAATAAATTATCTATAAGCGATAAAAGATTTTTAAGAGAGGATCGGAAATTTTGCATTGAATAATTTTTCTCTTCTTCGGTAAGTATTTTATCATCTTCAATCAGAATTTCCGCCAAACCTAACATACCGGTAAATGGGCTGCGAAGATCGTGAGCAATTATTGAAAAGAATTTGTCTTTTTGTTTATTTAATTCTTCTAGTTTTTTATGGGCATCTATTAGTTCATTTTGAAATTCTATTCTTTTTGTAATATCATCCATAACGCCAACAATGCCCACAACGTTATCGTTTTCATCTAATATTGGCGCTTTGTTAATATTTAACCACAGCGTATTACCATCTCTGGTAGTGGTTTCCCGTTCTATGTTAATTAAGGAAATTTTATTTTTAATTATGGTTTCATCTTCTTCGTTGGTAAGCCACTGTTCATTTCTCATAACCAATTGTTCATTACTATGATTTAGAATTTTAGCATAATCAACATTGAAGAAATTCAGAAAAGATTTGTTTAACAAAGTAAATTTTTTCTCTTTGTCTTTAACAAAGATTAATGCAGGGGCTGTATTTATTATTGTTCCCAATTCTTTTCTGCTCTCGGCAACTTCGGCGGCCAACTTTCTCCGTTTTTTTACATCGGCGCTAATAACTATGAATAAAGTAGAAAGCAGCAGGATATAAGTAATTATCATGATAAAGAAATAATTCAGATTTTCATTGATCTTGGAATTCAGCACCTGAATTTGTTCCGATGTGGCTTGTTCTTCTTCGTTGTCTAAAAGTTGCCAATAGTTATCAAGCTTTTGATAAATGCCCTCTTCTATTCCAATTACTTTCGAATTAATAACTTTTTCGTTCTTTACATGAAAAGCAAGATGATTTATTTTATAAAGTTCATTCCTGATTGTTCTTTGAAGAGGGAAAAAGAATTTGAGAAATCTTGGTTGGTCTTTGATCAGATTTTCTAACCGTAAAAGATTTTTCTGTAAGGAATCCAGGTTGGAAAAATATCTTTCCGAATCCGATTTGTTACCGGTTAACATATACTTTTTACTGGAAATCTCGAGAACCTGAATTGACCTGAGTAAGCCCTGAGTAGCAACGCGCAGATGAGTGTTTTGCACAATCACATTGGAACTTAGATGTAATTCTTTTTTTGAAGAATATAGAATTGCGCTCAAAGAAACAACTACTAAAAGAGAAATTACCCAGCTGGCAATAATTTTTTTTTCTATCGGCATGTTCTGCCATTCTGTAACAGGTCTAGAGATTATGCTCATATTATTGTTCTTATTTAGCTTTTAGTCTCATTTATTATACGCAATAATTAAATTTTGGTATGTAGTTTTCGATTAATGGTGGTTAGTTTTTGAGTTAGATAAGAGATTCAAACACATATTCAAATTCTTTATGTTTGTCACTAATTTTCAATTTTAGCAATATTCCTATCCTTTTTGTTCCCCTGTTAACTTTATAATTTAATTGGTAATCTTACTTCGAAAGTTGATCCTTTTCCAAGTTCACTTTTTACTTCTATCTTTCCACCATGAAGATCAACAGCGCTTTTGACGATAGCAAGACCTAATCCTGTTCCAGAAATATTTTCAGCATTTTTTGTTCGATAAAATGATTCGAAAATCTTTCCAATTTCTTCTTTGGGAATTCCTATACCATGATCTATAACTACCATTTTTAGATAGTCATTCTCAGAAGAAATTATAAGCTCAACTTTTCCTCCTTCCGGTGAATACTTGGTGGCATTTGACAGAAGATTGCTTAATATGAATCTCAAAAGTTTACGGTCTAAAAAATACCTGGTTTCAGAAGATTTTAATGTAAAAGTTATCTGATGTTTGGCTGAATGATTTTTTATTTCTTCAATATAGTTACCTACAAATTCCAAAACATCTATTGTTTCTGGTAAGTAACTTATTTTTCCACTTTCTGTTCTACCGATTGTTAAGACGTCATCAAGCAATTTCGTTAGGTATCCAACGGAATTTATAATCCTTTCAAAGTGTTCATTTCTTTTGGTTTCATCCCATTTAGATAAGTAACGTTTAAGTAATTCTGCAGATGTTAATACAGAAGTCAATGGTGTTCTAAACTCATGAGAGGTAATCGAGATAAATTTCGTTTTAAGTTCGTTAAGATCTTTTTCTTTACCGAGTGATTCTCGAAGTATCATTTCATACTCTTTTTCTTTTTGTAGCTGCTCAATTAAATCCGCATTCAACCTATCAAGTTCTTCGGTTCTGGTTTCTACCAGTTCTTCAAGATGTTCACGGTACTTGTCAAGCTCATTCTCTGTTTTTTTCTTTTCAGTTATATCGTGCGCAATTCCTTGAATACCAATTACTTTGTTATCTCTAAAAATTGGATTCTCAAAGATTTCCATCAGTATTAAGGAGCCATTTTTGTGCGTTAGCTCCAAGAAAATTGGTTCAGCACTAATTTCACCTTGGAGGTGACTATGTGTTCTTTTGGTAGCTTCAAGATTAATTGGATTTTGGGTTGCAACCCAATGACGTTGGCTCATCCATTCATCAACCTTTCTTCCAGTAATCTTTTCAACCGTTGGAGAAATATATATAAGATCGCCATTTGTATTCTGCGTATAAAAGAAGAAGAAAGAAGTTCCTTCAACAATTAAACGCATCTTCTCTTCACTTTCACGTAATGCAATTTCTGAGTTCATTCGTTCGGATACATCATTATAGATGGCAACGATTTCGCCGGTGTTTAATTTGTAAACAATATTTTCTCGCCAACCTTCAATGCGGTTATCTTTATAATAGAAAGATTTAATGCGTTCGGTTTCTCCAGTGCGAGATACCTTTCTTAACACATCAAGAAAACCAAGTTCTTCTGCACCAGGGAATAATTTACTTATACGCTTTCCTACTACATCAGCATGTTTTACTTTTTCTATCATCTGTGCAGTTAAATTGAAATCAGTAAAAACAAAATCTTTGCCTTTGTCAATGGCTTTATAAATCGCAATTGCACTGGGACTATTGTTAAATAAATTTTCCCACCTTTCTTTACTAGTGTTCACTAATTTTTCTGAAAGTTTACGTTCGGTTATATCTCGAACAACCGCAAGAACTCTTTTGTATCCGCTAATTTCTGTTTCTCTAAGAGAAACTTCTGTCCAGAATCTTTCTCCATTTTTCTTTTTGGCAAGCCATTCAAAAGTTTGTGGCCCTTCCAAAACCGTTTTACGAATAAAATCAACCGCTTCACTTTCATTGTACGGCAATTCAGCCGCTCTAAAGTTTTCAATATTGTCCAGTAGTTCATTTTTGCTTTCGTATCCATACATCTTCAGCATAGAATCATTAACATCAAGTATTTTGCCTGTAGCAGCATCGTGAATAAAAATAGCTTCGTTGGTAGAGTTAAATATGATGCGATAATTTTTTTCACTTTCACGTAGTGCTTCTTCGGCAAGTTTTCGCTCGGTAATATCGCGATGAGTTCCGGCTGCTCTTGTTGGTTTTCCATCCAGTGTGTAATTAAAACCTTTTGCTCTATCGGAAATCCAAATCCAGTTGCCTGATTTGTTTTTAATCCGATATTCGGTTTCCATACTTTTAATCTCACCGGAGTCAATTTTTTCCGAAAGCTCTAGAACATTCTGAAGATCATCGGGATGAATTTTACTAATCCAAAGATCTCTGGTCATTTCAATTTCGCCTGGCTCATATCCAAGCATAGTTCCATAAAATTCATTTGTCTTTACAATGCCGGAAGAAATATCAGTGTCAAAAGTTCCAAGGTTTCCCCCTTCAATGGCCAGTTGTAAACCGAAGTTAGCTTGCTTAAGATTATCTTCTGCAAGTATCCGTTCGGTAATATCTCGTATTATTGCGGTGTAATATTTTTTGTTATTGCTTTCCCAATTGGAAAGAGAAATTTCTATTGGGAATTCACTGGCATTTTTTCTTAATGCCGTTAATTCAACTGTTTGGCCAATTAATTTGGAAACTCTTCCATTCTTTAAACCATCAAAAGTTTTTTTGAACGCATCTTTGTATTGGTTTGGTATTATTATGGAAAGATCATTCCCAATCATTTCAGCAATGCTATATCCAAAAATTTTTTCGGAAGCTTTGTTCCAAGATTGAATTTTGCCTTCCGAGTTAATTGTAATAATAGAATCGTTGGCTGTTTCTGTAATAACCCGATTTCTTTCCTCGCTTTCAAGCAGAACAAGTTCGGTAAGTTTTCGTTGTGTTATATCTACGTTGGTTCCTCTTTTACCAAGATAGTTCTGTTTGTCATCGAAGATTGCGCTGCAAGTATGGCTTATAAATTTAACATTGCTCTGTTTATCAATAATTCTGTATTGAAGATCGGTTATAACTTCGTTTAGATGTTCTTGGTAATTACGCCGAATATGTTCCTGAAACATAGCTTTGTCTTCAGGATGGACAATATCAAAAAGCAATTCAGAATTCGTTATAAATTCTTCCGGTTTATATCCGGTAATTCTAAAGCAGGATGGAGAGCAATACTTAAAATCTAATTCTGGAGAAATCCAGAACTCCCATTCATAAGCAAAATTAGCGACTGTTCTAAATAACAGTTCTTGTTCTTTAACTTTTTTTTCGAAGGAATGTTTGTAAAGGGAAGTCTCGATTGATACAAGCAGTTCGCGGTTATCGAACGGTTTAATAAGGTAGCCGAAAGGACCGACTTTTTTTGCGCGTTCAATTGTTGCATTATCAGAATAAGCTGTGAGAAAAATAAACGGTATATCGGTAAATTTTTGAATTTCTTCTGCGGCTGTAATTCCATCCATAGAAGTGCCTAGATTGACATCCATAAGAATTAAATCCGGCTCTTTTTCTTTTGCCAAATTTATGGCTTGCAAACCTTCTGTGGCAATTCCGACAATATTATAGCCGGCTTTTTTCAAAATGAACTTATTGCTCTCTGCAATAAGAACATCGTCATCCACAATTAGAATATTAGCTTTAGAGCTAATTTGGTTTTCCAAATCAACTTTCTCCTTTGAATTTAATTACGAATTGCACTCCTTTCTCTTGTTGAACAACTTCAAGCGTTCCTTTTAATTGTTTGGTAAGAAGATCAACAAGCCGTAAGCCAAGCGAGTTAGTGTTTTCGAAATCTATTTTGCCCTTTATACCAATTCCATTATCGGAAAGTATAAGACAAAATTTATCATCAACTTTTTGGAATGAAACGTGAATAATTCCTTCCATATTATTCGGGAAAGCGTATTTAAGAGAGTTTGTTATTATTTCGTTAGTAATTAATCCGCATGGAACAACTGTGTCCAAATCTAAACTTAGGTTTTCCAAATCAAGCGTTAGTTTTATATTGCCTGCAGAAAGATATGTTCCCATCAAATACCGTGCAAGACGCTCCATGTAATCTTTTATGTTAACACCGGCATAATTGCCTGTTCCATACATCAACTCGTGAATTAAAGACATTGTGCGAAGCCGGTTTTGCAGGTCTTCAAATATGTTAAGAATATTTTTGTCTTCGATGAGCTGCATTTGCAGGGCTATTAAACTTATAATTCTTTGGAAATTATTTTTTACACGGTGATGAATTTCTTTAAGTAGGATCTCTTTTTCTTTTAATGAATTCCGGATAATGTTCTGCGCTTCTGTGCGCTCTGTAATATCCTGAATGGTTCCAAACATTTTAATTGGATTTCCGTTTTTATCAAACTCCAGAGAGCCAAGTCCGTAAACCCACAATTCTTTGCCGTCGTTTATCCGCTGCACTTTATATTCTTTGTTGAATTCTTTTCCTTCTTTAAGAATATGATTTACAAGATATGAAGACATTTCTTCACGGTGATCCGGATGAACAAGATTGAGCCAACCTACGGCACTCCGGTCATAATTTTCGTCAATGCCAAAGAGTTCATTCAGCATTTCCGAGCTTTTCCATTTATTGTTTGTTATATCAAAAACATAGTAACCGATTCGAGCAACACGTTGAGATTGTTTTAACTGGGCTTCGCTCTCTTCAAGAATTTTTTGCGCGGCTCTTTCTTTAAGCTGATCGCGGAAGACAAGCACAACACCATCGATATCACCTTTTTCATTTCTGATAGGAGCGCCGCTATCTGCAATTGGAATTTCATTCCCATTTTTTGAGATCAAGAGTGTATGATTAGCAAGCCCCACAATTTTTCCTTCGGCCAATACTTTGTGAACAGGATTCTCTACTGTGTTGCGGTTAGTTTCGTTAATAATTCTAAAAACTTCTTCCAGTGGTTTATTTTTTGCCTCAGCTTCTTTCCAGCCGGTAAGTTGTTCTGCAATTGGATTAATATGATTAATAAAACCGTGTGCATCGGTTGCAATAACACCATCTCCAATACTGTATAATGTGGTGCGGAATCTTTCTTCGCTTTCTCGCAAAGCTTCTTCTGCCCTCTTACGTTCGGTAATATTTATGAATGTGCATATCACATGTTTAACACTTCCATCTTCATTTAACTGAGGTTCAGCATCTACTAACAACCAAACTCTATTCTGTGTAGTGGGGCGATAAACTCCCATAATGATGTTGCGGACTGAATGACGGGTAGCAATTGCTTGTGGTACCGGGTGCATTGAACCCGGGAAGGGTGAGCCGTCTTCATGAATAACATTCCAGCTAGAGTCAAAAGAAGTTTTACCCAAGATTTGATTTTCAGTTAAACCGAGTAATTCCAGCGATTTGGGATTGCTTAATAAAATTTCTGCTTGCGGTCCTTGCAGAAGAACGCCTACTTGCATATCCCACACTAACTGTTTGAACCTCTCTTCACTTTGGCGTAAAGCTTCTTCGGCAATTTTGCGTTCGGTTATATCAACAATAAATCCCTCAATTCCTATCACCTTGTTCATGGAGTAAACTGGTTTAGCTGAAAAGGAATGATAACCAATTGTGTCGTCTTTACATTTCCGGCTGAATTCGCCTTTCATAAAATTCGAATTGCCGTGCATTATTTCATCAACAAAAACCTTAGCGTTTTCAAGATCATCAATTTTTTGAATTACGGCGAAGTGCTTTCCAATTATTTCTTCGCGGGAATTATATTTATATAATTTACACCATGCATCATTTACATCTTTGACAATTCCTTCCGAATCTATAAAGAAATAACCGGCATCAGTGTTTTCAACTATTGATCTGAACCTTTTTTCGCTCTGCGCAATTTTTTCTGTTGCTAATTTGTTTTCTGTAACGTCGGTAAAAATTGTTGCAAACCATCCCTTCTTCGGAGAAAAAATTGAGATTTCGAAATATTTGTTAAGTGGAGGAAAATAAGTTTCGAAATGGGCATACTCCTGGGTTTTTGCTACGTTAGAATAAGCCTCCAGATAGGGGGCCGGATTTGTATCATAAAATTCACTCGCTAATTTTCCCTTGGCGGCTTCATATTTTAATCCGGTATGAGTCTCGAAGGAAGGATTCATGTCAATAATTCTATAATCAATTGCATTACCATCCTGATCATAAACCATCTCGTGCAATGCTACTCCTTCACTCATAGAATTGAAAAGAGAAGTATATTTTTCATTACTTTCAGCTAGTTTTTCTTCTGCTCTTTTACGTGCGGTAATGTCTAGTAATGCACCGATCAATCCAGAGACTTCATTCTTATCATTTCTAAAAACTGTTTTGCTTATAATAACATCATGCAAAATGCCGGAAACATTCGGAAATTTTGATTCGAATTGTTGAAAAGATTCTGTCTTGTATAATTCCTCATCCTTCTCATTATAAATTGGGACTAGATTGAAAGGATAAATATCGCTGATGGTTTTACCCACTATCTGCTCTTTTGGATAGCCAAAAGTTGCGAGAAATGAATTATTAACATCAAGATATTTTCCTTCTCTATTTTTATAGAAAACCGGTATGGGCAATACTTCAAAAAGATTTTTTAGAAAAGTCTGGCTCGCCTTTAAGGCATCGTTTGCTTTGTTGCGTTCGGTGATATCATTTATAATTGCAAAGAAAACACTTTTGTTTTCCAGTTTGTGCAGCTGTAAATGAATTTCTACCGGATAGGTTGAGCCGTCTTTTCTTTGATGAATAGTTTGGAAAACTAAAATCTCTTCCTGGCCATCTACGAGCGGTTGAACTGCTCGGCGGAATAATTCATCTGTATATTCAGGTTTTATATCAACCGGTGTTAAGTTCTTTATTTCTTCAAGAGTGAAGCCAATATTCTGAAGAGCACCTTTGTTCAGGTATTCGAACTTCAGAGTTGTTGAATCGAATACGTAAATTTCGTTCCAGCTGTTCTCAATAATGTTTAACATCTGGAATCGTTCCTGCTCTAACTTTTTCCTTTCGGTTATATCTTGAATTACACCAAAAAGAATTTTGTTTTCCTTATCATATTGTGCAACGGAATGAATATCTTTTATCTTCCCGGTATCTTGGGCTTTAATTTTATACTCAATTTCGTACTCAGCATTATTCTCTATTAAATTTTTGATCGCTGCGTCCATCATTGGGCGGTATTGCGGGAGGGGAACTTTTTTAACAATTTCAAAATTCATTTCTTCCCAATCAACACCGTAGATTTTTGCAGCGCCTTCTGATGCGATCATAGTTTTAGAATCAAGATGCAATTCCCAGTTTCCGGCTTTTGCAGCAAATTCGGCGCGTATTAATCTTGCTTCGCTCTTTTCGCGCAATTCATCTGCCTTTTTCTTTTCAACAATTTCCCAAACAACATCTGCAAGGTAGGCGGCTATTTCAACATCTTTATCGGAATAATCTATTGGTTTATTACCAACGCCAATAATTGCAATTATATCATCATCTCTAAAAATAGGAATAACCATTTCTCGCACAACGCGTGCATGCCCTTCGGGCATTCCTTTTTTAATTGTTAAAGATTCATAATCGTTGTGTATAACCGGCTTGCGCTGATGAACGCAATCTACCCAGATGCCAGCCTCATTTATACTGTAGTGAAGTCCTTTTCCTTCTGCTTTACAAAATTCCTTTTGTGTCCTAGTAGACCATGCTTGAAGTGAAAGAGTATTTTTATCCGGATTAACAAAATGGTAAAAGCCGATTGAACTGTTGGTAAATTTTTCTACTTCATCTAAAGTTTTGGTAAGTAGTTCCTCAAGGGAATGAGAATTAGCAAATTCAAAAAGTCTTAAACGAGTATCCATAAGTTTTTGCGCATCTCGTTCAGAGCTAACATCTCTGAAGACAAGCACAACTCCTTCAATTTCTCCTTGTTCGTTTCTTATTGGGGCTCCACTATCGGCAATAGGAGTTTCAGTTCCATCTTTAGA
>DAIEQP010000135.1 GCA_027347805.1 Ignavibacteria bacterium
AATGATTTGGCATCTGGCTGTTATTATGCAGGGAGTAACAAGCATTGATGAAAATGAAATACGCGATTGTATAAAAATTTTAAAGCATACACATGCAGGCAAAGGTTTTATGCATGAATCTTTTAATAAAGATGATGCGGCAAAATTCTCGCGTCCCTGGTTTGCCTGGGCAAATACATTGTTCGGTGAATTTTTGATTAATGTAAGAAAGAATTATCCGGACTTGCTTAAAGAACAATTTTAGCACCAATATTTTTCTTGATTAACTTACTGAGATTGAAATGAAAAAATTTTTTCTTCTGATAATTATTCTTTTAACTTCGAATTTATATTCACAGAGAGACCTTACAAAATATGTCAACCCGTTTATGGGCACAGCCGGTCACGGCCATGTTTATCCTGGAGCTACAGTTCCATTTGGAATGGTTCAATTAAGCCCGGATAATGGAAGAGGCGGCTGGGATTGGTGCTCCGGTTATAATTATTCCGATAGCTTAATTGCCGGCTTTAGTCATAAACATTTAAGCGGAACGGGAATTGGGGATTTATGCGACATTAGTTTTATGCCTTTGGTTTTGCCAAACAAGTTTGATGAGCTGACTTTAGGATTGCAGTCTTTCAAAACTTCCTTTTCACATAAAAACGAAAAAGCTTCGCCCGGATATTATTCTGTTTCTCTTTCAAACAAAATTAATGTAGAATTAACCGCCTCTCTCCGAACCGGAATTCAACGATATACATTTCCCCAGAATGGTTCTGGTTTTGTTCAGATAGATCTTGGTTTTGCAATCAACTGGGATTCACCTGTTAAGACATTTATTAAAGTTGAAACTCCAACACGTGTTGTTGGTTATCGTTTATCAAAAGGATGGGCAAAAGATCAGCGGGTTTACTTTGCAACCGAATTTTCGTCTCCAATTATTACCCAATGGCTTGGCTACGGAAAACTATTCACGAAAAATCAAACTGAATTATCCGGAAGCCAGGTAAAAGCAATTTTTAAGTTCGACGCCAAACAACTAATTGTTAGAACAGCTATTTCATCTGTAAGTATCGAAAACGCAAAGGCAAATCTTCTCGCCGATAATATTGACTGGAATTTTAATAAAATTTCGAGAACCGCCTCTTCGTTATGGAATAAAGAGTTAAATAAAATTTCGGTTACAAGTAAAAACAAAAACCTGCTTACTACATTTTATACTTCGTTATACAGAACAATGCTTGCACCTGTTGTCTTCGGTGATTCAAACGGTGAATATAAAGGTGCTGATGATAACGTTCATAAGGCAGATGGATATACTAAGTACAGTATTTTCTCTTTGTGGGATACATTTCGTGCAGAGCATCCATTGTTTACAATTATTCATCCGAAACGTGTTGGCGATATGATTAATTCAATGCTGTCTCATTATCATGAATATGGATTGCTGCCCGTTTGGGAACTGGATGGAAACGAAACCAACTGCATGATTGGATATCATGCAATTCCTGTGATTGCTGATGCAATTTTAAAGGGTATACCCGGTTTTGATAAAGAAGAAGCTTTCATGGCAATGAAAATTTCTGCAATGCAGGATCATTATGGTTTGCAATTTTACAAAGAGCTTGGCTTTATTCCTGCCGACAAAGAAAATGAAAGTGTTTCCAAAACTTTAGAGTATGCATTCGACGATTGGTGCCTTGCACAGACAGCGAAATATTTAAACAGGGAAGAAGATTATAATTATTATATGAAGCGCTCGGGCAATTACAAAAACTTATTTGATGCTTCAACAGGATTTATGCGTGGAAAATTAAATGACGGCTCTTGGCGAACACCATTTAATCCCAAGAGAAGTGATCATAACACGCACGATTATACAGAAGGAAATGCCTGGCAGTATTCTTGGTTTGTACCTCAAGATGTTGAAGGGCTTATTCAACTGCACGGCGGAAAAGAAAAATTTTCTCTAAAGCTTGATTCCCTTTTTACTATAGATTCCAAAATTGATGTCGATAACGCAAGTCCGGATATAAGCGGAATGATTGGACAGTATGCACATGGAAATGAACCAAGTCATCACACTGCTTACTTATTCAATTTTAGCGGTGAAGCCTGGCGAACTCAAAAAATCGTCAACCAGATTTTGACAACACTTTATAATTCTACTACAGAAGGATTATGCGGAAATGAAGATTGCGGACAAATGTCTGCCTGGTTTGTGTTAAGTTCACTCGGAATATATCCGTTCAATCCTGCAGATCAAAAATACGTTTTCGGATCGCCAATATTTAATAGTGCAGTCATAAGCATTCCCGGCTCAAAAAAATTCACAATCAAAGCAACAAATGTTTCCGAGAAAAATATTTTTGTTAAATCGGTTTCGTTAAATGGAAAAAAGTTAAAAAACTTTTTTATTCGTCACAAAGATATTTTAAAAGGCGGGTCACTCGTGTTCGAAATGTCTTCGCTGCCCCAAAAGAACCAATAAAGTTATCAATCAGAAACTTTTGCAGACACTTTAATTGTTAAGGATAAAAACGGGTTACCGATGCGCGAAAAAACAGTTTTGATTACCGGATCAACAGATGGAATTGGCAAACAAACTGCACTTGATCTTGCCGCCCTTGGTTATAATATAATAGTTCACGGAAGAAATGAAACAAGAGTTAATAAAACCCTGGATGAACTTGGAAGAATTAACGGAAAATTAAAGCTGGATGGTTTTGTTTGTGATTTGTCTTCGCTGGCCAATGTTAGAAATTTAGCTACTGAACTGAAATCAAAATATGACCGTATTGATATTTTAATTAACAATGCCGGTGTTTACATGAAAAAACGGCAGCTTTCTGTTGACGGGTTTGAAATAACATTTGCAGTTAATCATCTTTCTCATTTTTTGTTAACTAATCTTTTGCTAGATTTAATTAAAAAAAGTTATGATGGCAGAATTATAAATGTAAGCTCTGTTGCTCACCTGAATGCTTCGCTGGAATTTGATAACTTAAATGGAGAAAAATATTTTGATGCTTATTCTGCTTATGCGCTTTCAAAATTTGCAAATGTACTTTTCACAAAGGAGCTTGCATCACTATTAAATGGCAGCAGAACAAAAACCAATTCACTTCATCCGGGTGTAATTTCAACAAAGTTATTAATGGAAGGATTTAATATTACCGGTGATTCATTAAAGAATGGGGCTAAAACTTCTGTTTACCTTGCTTCCTCGGAGAATGTTAGAAATATATCAGGAGAGTATTTTGTTGATTGTGGGATTTCCCGATCTCATACACTTTCGTCTAACAAAAATTTATGCCGGGACTTCTGGAACATAAGTTCAGAAATGGTGGGTCTATAATTTATATTTCGATTCTGGTCAGAACACCATGGAGTTTATAATAAGGCAAATCTAAAAATTGAACAAAGTTTGGAGTCACTCTTTTTATAAATGCAAAAGTTTTCAGGATAAAACTTTTTGCTTTTATGTCATCAACACCATAAAACATTACTTTGGGATCAATCTTAAACTCACCAAGAACCGCCGGTATATCAAGCTTTTCCATATAACCAACCTGAATTTCCAGCCCCGCCAGTCCCTGTGCTATATTAGGTTCGTACAATTTATCAACTCCAAATGGAACATCAACAGTTACAACTGATAGCAGAATATTTTCTTCATAAAGTATATTTCCACGCAATGTTGAGTGGATCATATAGGGAGGAATTGAATCCAAACTCTTTGTGAAAAAAAGTGCTTTTCCGGGAAGAAGCCTTCCTTTTTTATACAACTGCTCATAACTAACAAGATATGTGTCCAGCGGAAGTGAATTAAATGATTTATATATTGACCTATTGCCGATGCTCCACAAATAAATAGTAAATAATGGAATGGCTGCGATAAGAATTGACCAGTAACCTCCATGAGGAATTTTCGTAAATACTGAAATTAGAAACGCGATGTTAACTATAACAACCAGCAAAGCGATAACTAATTTTGTTTTCTCTTTATGCTTAAAGAAAATCATAATCATAAATACAGTACTGACAGCCATAGTTGCAGTAACAGCAAAGCCATATGCCGCAGCCAGATTGTGCGATGACTTGAACATCATTATCATAAGAATTACGGCAAGTAAAAGTCCCCAGTTTACTGCGCTGATATAAATTTGTGATTTCAAATGAGTTGATGTGTACTTAACCTGCGCTAACGGAAATATATGCGTTCTAATCCCCTGATATACCAATGAAAAAACCGCACTGATCATTGCCTGAGAAGCAATTATAGTCGCCATCAATGTAAGAATGAGAAACGGGACGTATAAAAATTCCGATTGATGTTTTAACATTGAAAACAAAACATTGATCTGTTCTTCTCTTTTTTCACCCATTGATAGTAAAAAAGCACCCTGGCCAAAATAATTTACTACCAGCGCAATAAATACAAAATACCAGGCTTGCCTTATAGGTTTGCTTCCAAGATGTCCCATATCGGCGTATAAAGCTTCTCCACCGGTTGCACAAAGTATTACTTCCGAAAGAACTATTAGCCCGCTGAATCCATTGTTAATCATAAATTCAATTGCATAATAGGGGCTAATGGCCATTAAAATTCTGGGGTTGTGAATAAGTGAGAAAAAACCGGAAAAAAAAAGTGCCATGAACCAGATAATCATTACGGGACCAAATGAAGCGGCAACCTTATTTGTTCCTTTCGATTGAAAAGAAAATAATAAAATTGTTATCGCAATTGTGATTATGACAATCGTGTTTTCACTTATTGTACCAATTCCAGGTATTAGCTCCAACCCTTCAACAGCAGAAAGAATACTAATTGCCGGAGTTATTACTCCGTCTCCCATTAAAAGTGAAACGCCTATATATCCAAGGAATGTAATAACCGAAATAGATCTTGCAGATTTAAGAGAGCGGTTCAAAATTTCTTTCAACACAATAATTCCACCCTCACCTTTCGAGCTAAGACTCATTGCTAAAAAAGTATATTCGACTGTAACAAGAATAATCAGGGTCCAAAAAATTAGGGAGAGAATTCCCATAATATTTTCGGCTGTTGGTGCAGTTAAAAGAAAAATTACTGTTAAAGTATAAATCGGGCTTGTACCAATATCACCGAAGACAAGTCCCATTGCTTTGACTACTTCAGTGAATTTTGAGCCGCTGGAGCTTTGCATTATTTA
>DAIEQP010000145.1 GCA_027347805.1 Ignavibacteria bacterium
GGAAGTGATGAACTTGGTTCACTTGCAAAATCTTTCAATGAAATGACTCACAAGCTTGATGAAACAAGCCAGCAATTATATCAATCGACAAAGATGGCTAGTTTAGGACAGCTTGCTGCAGGTGTTGCTCATGAAATAAACAACCCATTAACCGGGGTTCTTACTTACAGTAGTTTTCTTTTGAAGCGAACTAAAGATAATCCCCAAATGCAGGAAGATCTAAATGTAATAGTAAGAGAAACTATGCGCAGTCGTGAAATTGTAAAAGGACTTTTAGATTTTGCTCGCCAGTCTGTACCAAAGAAAAGTTTAATTGATATTAACGAGATTCTTGACAGAGCCTATGCAGTTATAAATAACCAGTTGAAATTGAACAAAATCTCCCTGGAAAAAAGTCTCAATAATAATCTTCCGAAAATTACTGCAGATGCAAACCAGATTCAGCAGGTATTTCTGAATTTGTTTGTAAATGCAATTGATGCCATTGGACAAAACGGTACAATAAAAATCGAAACATCATATTTAAGTTTATCACCAAAAGGAATCACACAGATTAAAAAAGCTGTTTGCGGCAAAACTCATAGTTTAGTTGATCCTCAGCATAAAATTGGTGGATTCTCTTCTATAAGAATGAAAATTAAATCTGATGGCAACGAAGGTTTCGTTCATCTCGATCCAGTTTATGGAAATCATAGACATTATTTTGGAGTGAATATTGAGAAAGGAACCAACAACCAGCTTTCATGCCCAATTTGCGATATTTCCCTAATTGATAAAAATTCTAAGTGCCCAGAATGCGGCGGACCGGTATATAAAATTCAAGTTCCGAATAAAGGATTTATCGAAGGCTGCGCTTCATTTAACGACGATTGGCAGAAATGGGGTTTTGTTGATGGCGCCGGTGAAAAAAGATTTGTCGAAATAGATATAACAGATTCAGGCTGTGGAATCCCGCCTGAAAATTTGAGTAAAATTTTTGAGCCCTTCTTCTCAACTAAAGGACAAAGAGGAACAGGATTGGGTTTATCAGTAATTTGGGGTATTATTGATAATCACAATGGAACAATAACAGTTCAGAGTGAAGTTGGTAAAGGCACAACATTTTCAATTAGATTACCAGAAGCATAATTTTATAAATGGAAAATCATTTTAACATATTGGTGATTGATGACGAGCAGGTTATAATCGACTCAATTTTGAAAATTGCGAGCCTCGAAGATGTTACAGTTGATTCTGCTTTGAATGGTAAAATAGCTTTTGAAAAACTTGCAACAAATAGTTACGATTTGATTATCAGCGATATAATGCTTCCCGAGATGGATGGTTTCCAAATTTTAAGTAGAATAGAATCGATGCAGATTGATACACCAGTAATAATGACAACCGGTTATTCTACAATTGAAAACGCAGTTAAATCTTTATACATGGGTGCAATAGATTTCATTCCAAAGCCATTTAGTATCGATGAAATGATATCTCTAATTCATCGAGGGACTCGATACGGTAGAATTTTAAAAGAAAAAAAGAATACTGGAAATGAAATACTGCTTGTTCCCTGCCCGGCAAAATATTTTCGGCTGGGTTATTCATGCTGGATGAATTCTGAGAATGATGGTTCGGTAGTCATCGGTGCAACCGATTTCTTTAGTAAAACCGTAGAACCGATTAAATCGATTGAGCTGTTAAATGTTGGAGATGTTTTAACTCAAGCTTCTTATTGTGCAAAATTTTCTTCAAATGATGATGTTGTTCATCAATTATACTCTGTTCTAAGCGGAAACATTATAGAACGAAATGAAAAAATTATTGAACAGCCGGAACTGGTTGAAAAAGATCCATACTTTGAAGGCTGGCTCTATCGAATTATTCCGTCAGAATTCGATTATGAAATGAAAAAATTAATTCCTTGCAGTTCGGATAGATCATAAAATTTTAAATCCAAGGAGACATTAAAATGGGATTCTCATTACTAATTGTTGCTTTCATAATATTCATTATAGCAGATATAATTATTCGCTTTGCACTTAAATCTGTTAACGAGAAAAAAGTTAAAAAAGAAAGAGAAGCAATTCTCCAGGAAAGTATAAATATTGATTTTAGTAAAGAAGCTAAATCATTGAAACGCGCTGAAGTGCCAAACCCAAAAGCAAGAATTATTTGCGTTGATGATGAAGACGTAATTCTAGACAGCTTTAGAAAAATTCTTGTACTGGATGGTTATTCAGTTGATACAGTAAATTCCGGTCCAGAAGCATTCAACCTTATTAAATCACATCATTACGATTTTCTATTTACAGATTTAAAGATGCCTGAAATGAGCGGCGTTGATGTAGCTAAAACAGTTAAACAAGTCCGTCCAGATATTGATGTTGTAATTATAACCGGCTATGCAACAGTTGAAACAGCAGTTGAATGTATGAAGTATGGCGCAATGGACTATGTTCAGAAACCATTTACAGAAGATGAATTACTTGATTTTACAAAGAAAGCATTAGTTAAACGTCAGGATAGAATTCAAAAACAATTAAAACCGCGTGTACACATAACAAATTTATCTGAATCTGAAAAAGTAAGTATGGGTGAATTTTCAATACCCGGCGGTGTATTTATTTCGGAAGGACACACATGGGCAGCAATTGGCCAGGATGGTACAGTAAGAATTGGAATTGATGACTTTGCAAAGAAACTAATCGGAAAAATAGATGATATACAATTTCCTAACTTGGGAATGAATATTTCAAAGGGTCAGCCTTTATTCAGTATCAAGCAAGGGAAAAAAACAATTCACTTCAACTCCCCTTTAAGCGGACAGGTATCAAAATTAAATCATGAATTAAAAGATGATATAAGTGCGCTTGAATATTCACCTTACGAAAAAAATTGGTTCTGCTGTCTTGATGCTGAAAGCCTTGATTCAGAACTTTCGCAATTGAAAATCGGCAAAAACGCGGTAAGTTATTATCAGGAAGAAATTGATCGTTATATGAAAGAGATTAAAGAAATTTTGAAGAGTGACGAGAATTCTGCTGATGAAATTTTATGGGGTCAGCTTCAAAACCTTAACGAAAAAGATTGGTACATTGTTACCGGAGATTTTTTTAAGAAATAATTATTTCGGATTTCTTTGTAAAGTTTTGCCAACTGATTAATTTAGTGGCAAAAGTCATTGTTTCTGTTTGAGCCAAACAGGTGATTTATATTTGCCTGGTTGTTAATTTTTTTTGTATTAAACCGATAATGATATGTTGAAGAGGGTATTTCCTTCTTCGTATCATTTATATATATGCTGGGAGTTGCATGAAAAATATTTTCATTTTACTTCTGTTTACTGCCGGGGTTATCCTATCCCAGAGTAAAGATGATAAAGTATGCCTTGAGTGTCACGGAGATAAAACATTAACAAAAGAAAAGAATGGAAAAGTAATTTCGCTTTTTGTTAATGGGAAAAACTTTGCCGGTTCAATTCATGAACAAATAAGCTGCACCGGATGCCATGCAGATGTCGATCCGAATAATCTTCCTCATTCGGAAAATCTTGAAAAAGTGAACTGTGCAATTTGCCATGAACAGCCTGTTCAACATTACGAGAGAAGTTTACATGGCCAGGCGTATAAAAAAGGAAAAACCTTAGCGCCAACCTGCATTACATGCCATGGAAAGCATGACATTTTAAGCGGCAAAAATACTAATGCAAGAACTTATGTAATGAATATTCCTTCTCTTTGCGGCCAATGCCACAAAGAAGGAACACCTGTTTCCGGATTATCAACTGTTTCCGAAAGAAAAGTACTGAATGAATATTCCGAATCAATACACGGCGAAGGATTATTTAAAAGAGGTTTGATTGTTACAGCAGTTTGTACAAGCTGCCACTCTTCCCATGATATTCTACCGCACGAAAATCCTGCATCAACTATTAACAGAAATAATATTGTTAAAACTTGCATGCAGTGTCATAGACAAATTGAGAATGTTCATCAAAAAGTAATTAATGGAAAATTATGGGAAACTCAACCGCATAAAATTCCTGTTTGTATCGAATGCCATGCACCTCATAAAGTTCGCCGCGTTTTTTATAATGATAGTTATCCGGATGAAATGTGCATGAAGTGTCATAGCAACAAGGATCTATACAAAATTGTTGATGGGAAAAAAGTATCATTATATGTTAATTTCGATCAGTTCAAAGGATCAGTCCATACTGTAAACAATTGCGTTAAGTGCCACACAAATGTAAATCAAGCAAAGAATCCGATATGCAAGGCAAGTGGTAAAGTTGATTGTTCAATCTGCCACCAGGCACAGGTAGAAGATTACAACATCAGTATTCATGGTCAGAAACATTACGGTGGAGATAAAAACGCTCCTTACTGTGTAGATTGTCATTCTTCTCATAATGTAAAATCGAAAAAAGAAATTACGAGTCCAACATTTGCAAGAAATGTTCCTGAACTATGCGGTAAATGTCATCGCGAAGGAAAAAACATTGCTTTGTCAATCGATGAGCAAAACAAAGGTATTGTTGCTAATTACAAAGAAAGTATTCATGGGAAAGGTCTGCTTCAAAGCGGATTGATGGTTACAGCCACATGCGTTGACTGCCATTCGAGTCACCGTGAATTACCATTTAAAGATGCAAGATCAACAGTAAACAAGAAAAATATAGCAACTACTTGTGCACAATGTCATCTTGGTATTTATGAGAAATTTAAAAACAGCATTCATAGCCCCGATGTAACAAAAACAGATAAAAAATTACCTACATGCAACGATTGTCATTTCTCTCACGAAATTAATCGTGTCGATCTAAAAGATTTCAGGCAGGGAATAATTCAGCAATGCGGGAAATGCCATGAAGAAGTATCAAAAACTTACTTTGAAACTTTCCATGGTAAAGTAACAAAACTAGGAACTGTTGGTGCAGCTAAGTGTTACGATTGCCACGGTGCACACGATATTCTTCCAGCATCTAATCCAAAATCAGCATTAAGCAGAACGAATATTATTGAGACATGCAGAAAATGCCATGAAAATTCCAATAGAAAATTTGTTGGTTATTTAACACATGCAACTCAT
>DAIEQP010000176.1 GCA_027347805.1 Ignavibacteria bacterium
ACGTTTATTTTTCTGAAGATTATGTCAAACTAAAGATGATGGACTTTATGGTACATAAAGATGCCGTAAAAGGATTTATAGAAGTAAAATAATTTTCTTCTTCATAAGCGTTCGTTCTGTTTGAGCGAACGCTTTGCCTCCCGATCATTCCAAATTATCTATTAAAGAACTTTGCTGTCCTGATTCTTGTTATAACTATAAACAAAGAAAATGTTCATTAAGATAAAGAGATGATGAAATGAAAGTAGGAATAATTGGAAACGGATTAGTTGGTTCAACTGCTGCTTATGCACTCGTAATGAGAAGAGCCGCGAATGAAATTGTATTAATTGATGCAAACGAAAAAAGATCAATTGCAGAAGCTGCAGATATTCAACATGCAGTTCCATTCATACAGGCAACCGATATCTATCACGGATCTTACGAAGATCTGACTGGGAGTAAAGTAATAATTATTGCAGCCGGTGTAAGCCAGAAACCCGGAGAAACCCGCTTGATGCTGCTTGAAAGAAATGCTGTCATTTTAAAAGCAATTATACCAAATGCAGTTAAATACGCGCCTAATGCGATATTCATAATCGCAACAAATCCGGTTGATATCATTACACATTTATGCGCAGAAATCGCTGCTGAATATGGTGTTCCAAGTTCTCGTGTTATTGGTACAGGAACAACACTAGACACTGCAAGATTCAGGGCCCTGCTTGGTAAACAATTAGATATAGATCCCCAGCATGTGCACGGATATGTAATCGGCGAGCATGGTGATTCAGAGGTCTTAGTTTGGTCTAATATTGGAATCGGTGGTTTGCCCATTGATGACTTTCTAAAGTTCAGAGGCATCGAATTAACAGAAGAAATAAAAAGAGGAATTGATCAGGACGTAAGAAACGCCGCTTATAAAATTATAGACGGAAAGGGATCAACATATTATGGAATCGGCGGTGCAATTGTGAGATTGGTTGAGGTAATTGCAAGAGACAACCGCGCGATTCTTACTGTTTGCTCGCGCACAAATAATATTGAGGGGGTTGAAGATGTTACTCTTGCTCTTCCGCATTTAATTTCGGGAAGCGGTGATTCAGGAACCCTTTCTCTCCAGCTTAACGAAGTGGAAAGAATTGCGCTTAGAAAAAGCGCCGCTATTATTCGTGAAAAAATTGATGAGTATCAAAACAATTACAGCAAAAAATTAAAAGCGGTTTAACTGCCGGGCATCATAAATAATGATGCTCCGTTTTTAATGGGGCAGTTTTGATTTTGTTACCGAATAAGAATACGCGCCGAGCACGGCCCCAATCAAAGTAACAATCGCAGGCCATTCGCCAAAACCAATTTGAGCGAAGATTGGTCCCGGGCATGCACCGGTGATTGCCCAGCCAAGTCCAAACGCTCCGCCACCAATAATTGTCCCTTTGTTTAAAATCTTTTTCTCGATAACAATTTCTTTTTTATCGAGAGATTTTATTTTGAAATATTTGATCAGTAAAACTGAAACAGCGGCTGTTGCAATTGCTGAACAAATAATTAGATACATGTGTGCTTCTTTGAATAAAAACATATCGTGAATTCTAAACCAGCTTATCACATCAGCTTTTGTTAAAATGACACCAAATACAATTCCGGATAAAATAAATTTTATGTCTTTCATCATTCACCTAATTGAAAAGAGAAAAAAGAAAATGTGTATAGATTAATCCGCCGATAAAAAATGAAACTGTCGCAATCAATCCCGAAAGCTGGAATGTTGATATACCGGAAATAGAATGACCGGATGTACATCCGTTTGCATAACGTGTTCCGAATCCCACCAAAAAGCCGCCTGCAAAAAGAAGCGTCAATCCCTTTGCTGTGTAATAATTTTCAGGAAGAAAAGTTGTTCCCGGGTTCGTTAACAAAACTTTACAGAACAATCCTCCCAAAAGAATTCCAATTACGAATAAAAATTTCCATCTGTTTGATGCTGCATTGTACCCGGAAACCGAAAACTTTTTTGTATTCAATACAATCGAACAGATGTGTTGAAACGAGCTTGAGATTCCTAGTAATTTATTGCTTACAACCAAAAGAAATGGAACAAATAAACCAATCAACGGACCCGTAATATACCAGGGCCAGGTATTCAAAATTGAACTCATCAAAAATCCTTTCGTTAATTTATTCTGTAGGAGTAGGTAATCTTAACAACATCTTTCAGCATTTCGTAAACCGAGCAGTATTTCTCTACTGATAATTCAACTGCGCGTTTTACTTTTTCTTCTTCAAGCTTGCCGCTCAGTTTAAAAAGAAGATGAATTTCTTCAAAGATTGCAGGTGTTTCATTCTCTCTTCTTCTTGCATCAATCTCAACAGAATAATCATCAATTTCCATTTTTTGTTTTCTCAGAATTGAAATTATGTCTATCGAGCTGCATGAACCGAGCGCCATTAAAACAAGCTCCATGGGTCTTGCGCCTTGATTATGCCCACCGGTTGCTTCGCCTGCATCAATATTAACCGCAACATTGGTAGAACCAAATGCCTGCATATGAAAATCTTTATCAACTCGTTTTATATTTATTTTCATTTTTTCCCTTCCTGATTTTTATCATACCTCGTCTCCGCCTGTCTGCCGCCATTCAGGCTCGGTATGACATTGTCATTTAGATTTTTCAATCGCTTGTTTGATATCATTAATGATATCTTCTACACTTTCCAATCCAACAGAGATTCTGACTAGATCGGGAAAAATTCCAACAGCAATTCTTTCCTCTTCCGTAAGTTTGGAATGTGTTGTTGATGCTGGATGAGTTACAATTGTTCTTGTATCTCCAAGATTGGCGCTCAATGAACAAATATTCAATGAATCCAAAAATCTTTTTGCTCTTTCATATCCGCCTTTAACACGAATTGTAACTATTCCACCTCCATATTTCATTTGCTTCTTTGCAAGTTCATAGCTTGGGTGGGTTGGAAGAAAAGGATACTTAACAAAAAGTATTTCGGAATTTTCTTTCAAAGTTTCTGCAAGTTGAAGAGCGTTTGCAGAATGTTTTTCTATTCTAAGCTGAAGAGTTTCTAAACTTTTCGAAAGTATCCATGCGTTGAAGGGTGAAAGTGCCGGTCCGGTTTGTCGCGCAAAAAATCTTATCTCTGCAATCAATTCTTTTTTACCGACAACAATTCCGCCAATAACTCTTCCCTGGCCATCAATAAATTTTGTTGCAGAGTGTGTTACTAAATCAGCACCATAATCCGCAGGCCGCTGAATGATTGGTGTTGAAAAACAATTATCAACATTTAAAATGAGATTGTGTTTTTGTTTTAGTTTTCCCAACCACTCTAGATCAATAATTTCAAGAGACGGGTTGGAGGGGGTTTCAACAAAAATCATTTTTGTGTTCGGCTTAATTTCTTTTTCCCATGTTTCGGGTTTGTCCGCATCAACATATGTATGCTCAATTCCCCACTTTGGAAAAATTTTTGTTAGAATTTGATGCGTTGAACCAAACAGCGAGCGCGAAGCCAGAACATGATCGCCCGATTTTAATAATGCAGCCATACCGGAAAATACCGCGGCCATTCCGCTTGCAAATGCAAATCCTTCTTCAGCGTTTTCAAGTTTACACATCTTTTCAACAAACTCGGTTGTGTTGGGATTTGAGAAACGTGTGTAAATATTCCCCGGCACTTCTTCGGCAAACAATTCTCTTCCATGCTCTGCGCTTTCGAATACAAAACTTGAAGTCATGTAAATCGGCACCGAGTGTTCCCGGTGTTGCGATCTTTCGCTCTGAGTTCTGATTGAATTTGTTTCTTTACTTTTCATTTTAATTCACCTATATAATAGATAATAAAAAAGGTCTTCCATGTTTTGAAAGACCTTCTCTTCATTAAAATTAATTATGATCAACGGTCTTCCTCAGAACGGATTCATACACCAACAATTATTTAATATTCCGTTAATCATTTTGTTCCTCTTTTGCCTGCAAAGAAATAAATAATCGGTTCAACATGCAAATCTATTCGGTTACACTTGTCCTGTATTTGAATTGTAAATTGTAAATTTGTTCATCCGAAATTAAGACACATGAAAAAAACAAAAATTAAAATACCGAAGAAGAAAATCAGAATACCATTACCAAGGCAGACACAAAAGGTAAAAGAATCTGCAAAAGTTTATAAAAGAGAGAAATCCAAATTGATTAAAGAAGACTAGCCGCTTCTGCAAAACCCGCTTTAGATTCCTCAACAAATTTTCTAACTAGTTCCGGATCTTTTCTTCCATCAACTCCTTCAACACCGGTGTGAGAATCGACTCCGGAAGGATGAATTTCAAGAATGGCTTTTTTTACATTTGTGTGATTTAATCCTCCGGCAATTATAACAGGGCGTGGAGAAATTTCAACAAGCCGCTTGCTTATCCGCCAATCATGCGTTTTACCTGTGGCACCCTCGGCACCTGTTGCCGGATCAAAAGTATCTGTAATGAACGCATCAACAAATGGAGAAAGTGTTTCAACCATTTTTTCTAGATCGGCATAATTATCTTTTGCAACCACAAGACTCTTGAACACATGTAATTCGGGCCAAAGTGATTTTGTTTTCTTTAATTCATCTAATGAAATTCTGCCATGCAGCTGAACAATATCAACATTTAGTTTTTTGCAAAATTCAATTATCACGTTTGCTTTATCTAGATAAGTTATTAGCACGGATTTATGGGGAGGCAAAATGGTTGTTATTACGTCTGCTGCTTCATCCTCTGTTAAATCTTCTTTGTTGACCGGAAGCCTTAATGGAAAGCCAAGATATTCAACTCCGGCATTCATTAACAATCCGGCTTCTTCTTTATCAATTACTCCAGCAATTTGAATTAAGTTTTTCATACACAAAAATTTGTTTTTGTAAATATATGGTTCGTTTTGAACCGGTGGAAGAGCTGCCGCAGGAGGGAAGAAAAAATTTAAACCTAATTAGGTTATTAAAAAATCTTGTTTTATGTTTGCTATTAAAGGCAGTAACTTTAGAAGTAGATGTAGAAGTAAAGCAGTATGTTTTACCCTCAGCAGCTTTAAAGCCCTGTCGTAAAAAAATCATTTATCAATTTACAAAGGAGCTTCTGTTATGGCAGAGCGCAAAGAAGGAACCGTAAAATGGTTCAACAGCACAAAAGGTTTTGGTTTCATTTCTCAACCAGGTGGCGAAGATGTATTCGTACATTACCAGTCAATTGTTGCTGACGGTTACAAAACATTAAACGAAAACGACAAAGTTGAATTCTCAGTTACCGAAGGACCAAAAGGTCTTCAGGCAACAGATGTAAAAATTATTCGCTAAGAATAATTAGCTTTTATGCGTTAAGAAAATCCCCCGGCAGCGGGGGATTTTTGTTTTAAATATGATCCCCGTCAATTTTTCCTTCAACTATTAATCAACACTTTATGTTCATTAATTATAAATATATTTTTGTGTAACAAACGCTGTGCTTCGTTTCAAATGAAAAAAAATTATCTATCCAAAATTATTAACGCTCTTGAGCTTGTTAATTCCAACATTAACCTGAAGGATGTATTAAATAATATTGTTGCTGTTGCATTGGAACTTACAGATGCCGAAAGAGGAACAATTTATTTGGTTGATAAAGAACGCGATGAGGTTAGATCGCTTGTTGCTACAGGTGCAGATTCGCTTCAAATAGTTTTAAAACTTGGGGAGGGTTTGGCCGGCCATGTTGCAAAAACGGGACAGACAATAAACATCAAAGATGTAAATTCGGACCCGCGTTTTAATAAATCGGTTGATAAAAAATCGGGTTTCATAACAAAGAATATGATTTGTTTTCCAATCAAGGATTTGAAAAGCGAAATTGTCGGTGTGCTGCAATTACTAAACAGCCGGAACAATGAGTTCTCCGAAATCGATGAAGAATACTTAAGGGCACTTTCTATACATGCTGCGCTGGCAATTAATAATGCGCTAATGATGCAGAAGCAGATTGAATCCAATGAACAATTAAAGATAGCAAAACAGGAGGCCGAAAAATTTGCTTTGTTGAGAGCTCACTTCTTAACTCAAATGTCTCATGAAATTAGGACCCCGTTAAATATTATTCTTAGCGGGATAGATTATCTTCGGATGAAAACAACAGAAATGCCGGTTGATGAATTTTCCGACGTATTTGAAATGCTTCAGGGAGGCAGCGATAGAATTACCCGAACAATCGACAGCATAATTGAATTATCAAAATTAAAGTCGGGTAGTTATGAAAGTAAAATTGAAATTTTTGATTTGGAAAAAGATGTTTTGCTGCCGCTGATAAATTCTCTTGAAATGACTGCGCTGCAAAAAGGAATACAAATTAAATATTCAAAAGAAACCGAGCACACTGTTGTTAAGAAAGACAAGTTCATGCTTTCACAAATATTCAGAGAAATTCTTGACAACGCCATTAAGTTCACCGATAACGGCAGCGTAACAATTTCCATTCAATTAAATAAAGAAAAGCAGCTGTGCGTTTCAATTAAAGATACCGGTATTGGTATTTCAAAAGAATTCCAAAAAAGAATATTTGAACCTTTTTCGCAGGAAGAGACCGGCAGTTCAAGGAAATATGAAGGTAATGGTCTTGCTCTTGCGCTTGTAAATAAATATGCAGAATTGAATAACTTGAAGATTCATATTGAAAGTGAAAAAAACTGGGGGACTACATTTTCAATAATTTTCGATAAGGAAAAGTAAAAAAGAGAGAAGCGGTTACGGCTTCTCTCCAAATCAACATTAAATTAATATTCCTTCTTTTACGCCCACCTTAATTAATTCAATTTTTTTCGGATCGGCATTTCCCAGATGATGTCTTGTATCTGAAATTTCAATATGCTTTGCCGGAGGATTAAGCGGGTTGTCTTCACCAAAAAATTCTTTTCTCTTTGCTTCAATTATTCTTAATCCAGTTGCATCGCATGCTACTGGGTCCGTTCCAACTATCAAACCATTATATTTCCATACATATTCGGGACTGTATCCATGCGGACCGACACTATGGAATAGCGGGGTCAACATTACAAGAACATTTAATCTTGTCTTTCCTTTTACATGAGGTAAATTCCAAACGGTTGCAAGATCTGCACATGAATCGGGATGGAGCGCAGAAGGTTTTTCTGCAAACATTATATAGTTCTTAATTAAACTGCCGACGCCCGACCAGTAATGCGTTCTCATTGGCCGCGAGTTTATTAACGCTGTTGATTTCTGAAACACAGGATTTCTTAAAACACCATGATCATCGATAGCAATATTTTCTTCTGCAATACCAACTGTCATGGCCCTGTTTTTAAATGCCTGTTCAAGTTCAACCGGTGTTCTAAGTTTTGCCCAGCCATTTGTTTTAATTCCCAAAACATCTTCCGGTTTTAATATTTTTTTCCATGCTGCTGCAGCATCTTTCGTTTCAAACAAAATCTTTACAGATTCATCAAGCATCTCGTTTAGCACAGACGAAACAACATTTCCGGAGGCATCAAGAACTTTTTCGTTTCTTATCAATACAACTCTTGATTTACTGCTTTGTTTAGCAAAATATTCAATTGGATTATTCATGAACATTGCGCCGGCAGTAACAATCGACCCGGCTTTCAGAAATTCTCTTCTTGTAAAATTTCCTTTTTTCATTTTCACCTCTTCATTTATTTTGTTGATCAAATCTATTAATCGTTTCTTTAACCCTGTTCATTATTGTTTTTGCATCAGATTCATTAGCCGCGGAGAACACTGCATATAAAAAATTTTTCTCTACATTCAGAGCATTGTATTTTCCATCTTTTGCTTTAATAACTTCTTTTGTTTTTAATCCCTTGTAATAGTTTACTCTGAATTTCTCTTTTGCAATTACCGCTTCCTGGTTGCCTGGATATTTAATCAGCATTAAAATTAATTTACTCTTGTCTCCGTACTTGGCAAAAACTCCATGCACATTTTGATTTATGTTGAGGATATTTTCGCTGGAAAGGAATGTGTACGTATTAAGCCAAACATAATGACGAAAATATCGTATGCTCTGCACATCAAGATTTTCTGCGGGAAGATATTTTAATATTTCAGGATATGAGCCTTTTTCTTTAATTGCTTCATCAATTGCATGCGCAATTTTGTGCCCGATTTTTTTCGATTCTTCTGTTTCCGGGTTCTCAACAATTGAAACAACAAAATTGTTTTTCCAGAATACAATTGCTCCCGGAGAAATTTGCGATTGAACACCAAAATCATTTCCGGTTTTTCCCACCGAAAACGAGAAAGCGCCAAATGCATCGCGTGATGTGTTCATATAAAATATATCTACAACAATCTCTTTTCCTGAACCGGCAGAATATATTCTGTTGAACACCTTTGAGAATCCGAAACTGATGTAAAGCTCTGCCGCTCCATCTATATAATCATAAAGATTTGTATCGTTAAACAACCTGTCTTCACCAAGCTTTTTCCATCCGTCTATTGAATCGGGCAATGCTTTAGCAGGATCGTTAATGGACTGGGAATATAATTGCGTTAGAAAAATAAACAGAAATGATAAACCTAAGATTCCTTTCATGCTGATATCAGATAATTTGAAGTATACTTTTTCTCTCACAACTTAGGATTAGTTTTTTCATTTCGCAATGTAAAACCATGTCGAATATCAGGCTTAATGTCTAAATTCATTATGCACAATATTATTTTGATTTAATAACCGATGAGATTTAACTTTCCACTGTTTCGGTCGTATCATGTAATAAATAAATGATTCATTATGGAAACCGGCATCAGCAATCAAAATAAAACCCGTGAGCTAATCTCAAAATCCATTTCGGGTGACACAGACGCATTCAGGATGCTTGTAAAAGAATATAACGGGTATGCACATGCCATAGCATATAAAACTCTTTTTAATCATGATGATGCACGAGATGTTGTTCAGGAATCATTTATACGAATCTGGAAACACTTAAGAAATTTTAATCCCGAAATAAAGTTTACTACCTGGCTCTACAAAATTGTAATAAACCTTTGTTATGATAGAATTAAAAGCCGGAATAGAAGTAAACTGATATTTAATGAACCGGGGGATGAGTATGAAAATATCTCCGCCGCAGATTCTATTGAAAAATCTATAATAGATAATGACCAGGTGAGAATGATATTAAGCTTTGCAAACGAGCTGCCGCCTAAACAAAAAATTGTATTTATGATGCGCGATATTCAAAACTGTAACGTTGAAGAAACCTCTGAATTGTTGGGAATGTCTCTAAGCAGCGTTAAGACAAATTTATTCAATGCAAGAAAAACAATAGCCGCAAGAATATCAAAAATTGAATCGCGGAGGATTAACAATGAAATGTAATTCCGCCATAAAATATATTTATCTTCAAAAGGAATTGAAGCTTTCTGAAAAACAACAGAAGCAGCTTGAAGACCATATTGCCGCCTGCGATAAATGCAGTATGGAATTTTCAAAAGCGGGAAATTACTTTTCAACAATTACGAATCTAAAATTTGATGAAAGCCCAATAGAAGATGAATTAGTCGCTAACCACGTAACAAGCAGAATTCACGCTCTCCGTAAAAGTTTTCTGGAACAAATGATAGAAACAGCCGAGCAGTTTCTCATTAAACCTGCTGTCCGTTTTGCAATAGCGGCTTCTATTTTATTTATCTGTTTGTCTTATGCAGCTGAAGAATATCGTGCCTTGAATAAAATTAATTTGCTGGAAAATAAATTCTCTGCTATCTCAAACAAAATTATAGAAGCCGGCCCAGATCTGCCAATAAACACACGTGACATCAAAAACTTTATCAGCGGGGATAAACAATATCTAAAGCTCCCGGGAAGCTGGGTTATCATGAAGGAAACTTCTCTAATAAAGAAAATTGAAGAGCTTTCGAACCAGCCGGGTGCAGAACTGTTAATTAATAACCAAAACGACTTGCGATTGCTTCTTAATCATCCGGAAGTAAAAAAAATAATTGAAAAAGATGATGAGTTAAAAAAAATATTTAACAGGATAATCCTGGAAGGAGCTGTGACCCATGAAAATTAATAAGTTAATTATTGCTATGCTTTTATTCTTTATCTCGGCCTGTAAAGAATATTTTGTAACAACAAAAATTAATCCCGATGGTTCTTGTGAGCGAATAATAAAAATTACTGATTACAATGGAAACGATTCCAACGACCTGCGGTTTTATGTTGATAGCACCTGGACAAAAAAGATTGAGCGCTCGGGAAAAGATTCGAATTACACAACAACCTTTTCTAAAAAATTTAACAGCGTTGTTGAACTGGAAAACGAGGTAAGAAAAAGCCCAACCTTTAAACCGGAAATAAAACTTAACAAAACTTTCCGCTGGTTCTATACTTACTATGAGTATTCTGAGACATATAAAAGGAATAATCCATTTAAGGCCCTTCCTCTGGAAAAATATTTTTCACCTAAAGACATAGACTCGCTTAACCAGGGCCTGGGAGAAAAATCTCTTTCTAATAAACTTGAATACTATGTTCAGGCGTGTATGAGTGCTGTGCTGATTGACTCTGTTAAAAATGTAATGGAAAAACATTCTATTCATAATGAAGAAAGAATAAATGAATTTTTTGAAAAGATGGACCCTTCAATATTTGATCATAAAGAAAAATTAACTGGAGCAATTCTTGATTTATGCGGCAGCCAAAAATCACCTCAGCTTAAAAATGATTTAGACTCTGCAGTAACACGCCTGGAAAGAAAAATTAATAACCAACTTGAACCTGTTTTGGGCTCGGGATTTACATCTAGAGTTATTTTGCCTGGGTTACTTTTAGATTCCAACTCAAAATCTGTTGAAGGAAATTTATTAAGCTGGAAAGTTGAACCGGGAAGCCTGGTCGCTATTGACTTTTCAATGAAAGCCACATCCAGAATAGCGAACACCTGGGCATTTATTGTAACAGGTATAGTTTTGATTTTGTTAATTGCGCTGCTTCTTGTTCCAGCATTAAGAAGGAGAAGAACAAACTTTTAATATTTCGCTGTTGTCCCCTCTGCGAGAGGGGACAACAAAAAATCTTTTTATTACCCGGCCAGATATTTTTTTGTAACAAAATCTTTCCAGCCCGTTTCGAATGATTGAACTGTAATTCCAATCGAACTCTGAATGTTTCCGTTTGTTCTTATGAGATCAACAAATTTATCCTTCCCCCAAGTTTGAATAATATATTCGGCTAGAACATATCCAACACTGTAAATTTTCTGGTTGCCTGAATTGTAATCTGTGTTTAATTCATTAATGGTTGGAAAATTTCCGGCGGTTATGTATTCAAGAGTTTTGGGATTCACAAATTCGCCTGATTCATAAATTGCCGTTGCTTCCCAAAGCCATCGCGGATTATTTCCAATTGAACTGTTAAGATAAATTGATACCGTATGACAAAATTCATGCAGTGCAATTTGTGCAGCATTGCCCCGGTTAAGAATGCGCACATCACTTCTGCCGTAAACATAACCAGTCGCGCCCCAAAAGTTTGTGCCTAAATCCCTTTTAATTACATTTTGAAATTCAGTCTCATTATTCCAGATCTGAATTTTCACCGGATCCATTTTTTCAATTTTAAGATCATTTAGAATTCTTGAATAATTCTCTTCAAGTTTCTGAACGATTAGTTTAGTGATTTCATTCGTCAGCCCATCATACAAAACAAAACTAAAATGAGATGAACTGTTTATTGTTGTCTGATCATCTGTGGTTTCAACTGCTGTTTCTTTGCTGCACGCCTGCAATGTTAACAGTAATATTATCTGAAATGTTTTAAGAGAGATTTTCATAACCAATCCATATTGCATATATAATTTAGATTCTATTTCTAATCTGAACAAAGTAATAATCTTTCTCCTGCAATTATTACAACAAAGCTCGTTTCCCCCCTCCCGCCTGTCGCCTTAGAACTGAGAGAGAGTTTGTTTATTATTGCTTGAGGAAAAATGGGAGTTGAAAAAACCATGAAAACCGGGTTTTTTACGCCATTTAAATAATTTCACCAATTCCCTGGAACTTTTATTGACTTTCTGACATCAAAATGATATCATTCTAATAGCAATTATAGGGAGTTGAGAAAATGGAAGCAATCAAAGAAAAAGACGCACCTAAAAGTAATGGCTTTATAGCCCTTTTTGTTATTCTGCTAATTGCAGCGCTGGATATCTATCTATTTGTTAATGCGGCTATCGATGATGTGCCAATCAGAATGGCTTATATTATTCCTGTTTTACTTGTTGATTTGATACTGCTTGGCGGGTTGGTTGTAATACAGCCAAATGAATCGCGGGTGCTTGTTCTTTTTGGTAAATATGCCGGCACAATAAGAGAATCCGGTTTCTGGTGGGTTAATCCATTTACAACAAAGAGAAAAGTATCTCTCCGAATTCACAATTTTATTAGTGATAAAATTAAAGTGAACGACGTGCATGGCAATCCAATTGAAATTGCCGCAGTAATTGTATGGAGAGTTATTGACAGTGCGCGCGCTACATTCGATGTTCAAAACTATGAGCAGTTTGTTTCCATTCAAAGTGAAACTGCAATACGAGGAATAGCATCGCAGTATGCATATGATTCAAGCGAACATGATAAAATGTCTCTCGTTGGCAACCAGCATGAAGTTGCTGAAGAACTTAAAAAGTATACTCAGTCGCGACTCGAAATTGCAGGAATAGAAATAATGGAAACGAGAATCAGCTATCTTGCATACGCACCCGAAATTGCACAGGCAATGCTGCGCCGCCAGCAGGCACAGGCAGTTGTTGCTGCGAGAACTAAAATTGTTGAAGGAGCGGTTGGTATGGTTGATATGGCTCTTCGTTCATTAAGTGAACAGCATATTGTTGAACTTGATGAAGAAAAGAAAGCTACTATGGTTAATAATTTACTTGTTGCTCTAGTAAGCGAAGTTTCTGCCCAGCCGGTTATTAATGCCGGAAGTCTTTATTAATTGATAAACTTGCATTAAGACTGCAGGCGCAAAAATTAAAACTGATAATTATGAAATCATTTTCTGAATATACTGATAAACAATTAAGACTTGTTGCAACTTCTTTTCTTGGTTTGGATTATGATCTTGTGTCGGAAAAGGAATCAATTTCATCATTCAGCTGCGACAGAACTTTTTCTTTTAACGGAATTGTAAATGGATTTGGCAAAAGCATTGAATTTTATAAACCGTTTATTTTGAAAGGTGATATTAATATTCGTGAGATCGGCAGAGAAAATCCTTTTGCGGTTTACAAAAGAGAAATTGGTTTTTATACTGGAATAATTGAGCTTTCGAAAGGAAACCGGGTTAGAATTAAACTTGGTTTCTTTTACCTCAACGTTACAATAGAAAATCTAAATGGAAAAACACTGATCCTATTAAAACGTTCGAATATTTTCTCAAGAAAAATAAATGTAGTCATAAAAGAAAAAACACCCCTGCTTGAAGAGAATCCATGGATAATTTTTCTTGCTCTTTATTTATCAATTAAAGGAATGATGAGAAGATTATGAAACTGTTATCCGAATACGTTGACCGGCCGCTAAAGCTGGTTAAAAAATCTTTTTTCGGTTTTCATTACAATCTTGTTGCGGGAACAGAATTGCTGGCGGCTTTTGAATACAGACTTCTGTTCGGCTTCAGAGGATTGGTTAAGGGATTTGGAAAACCGAATATTGAATTATATAAAGAAAATATTTTCAGCCGCGAAGTATTAGTCCGGGAAGAGGGAAAAGAAAATCCTTTTGCAAAATACAGAAGAGATTTTGGTTTTCGTACCGGTCACATTGAACTTCCCAACGGAAACAAATTCAAAGTTCATCTTGGTTTTCTTGATTTTACTACTGTGATAAACAATGAAAATGAAAACACTATAGCTTCAATAAAAAGGACGGGTCTGTTTTCAAGAAATTATAGTGTGCAGATAAATGAAAAATCGGATCCGCTTAACGAGAATCCCTGGATTATGTTTCTTGTTTTGTATTTGATAATTAAACGCCGGCAGAGGAGAAGATGAAAGCTTTTTCCGAATACTTTGGACAAACTTTAGAAATTGTAACTCCATCCTGTTTCAAGAGCAATTATAATCTTGTAGCTAATGGAATGACAATCTGCTCATTAAGAAGTATAAATTTCTGGTGTACCCGTTATGAAGTGGACGGCTTCGGTAAAAAGTGGGAAGTATATTCTGCTTCTGTCTGGAAAGGAAAAACAGAAATCAAAGAATCAGGCAAAGAGCTGCCGATTGCTTCATATGAAGGAAGCGGATTGAAACATTCGGGAATATTCACTCTTCCTCGGGGTGAAAAACTAAATCTCGTCTTTAACATGTGGAAATCTTTTTATGAAATACAGAACGAAACGGGGGAGGTTCTTGTTCGTTATGATAATAAAAGTTTTTTCAGTTCAACAATAGTTGTAACGATGTATAAA
The DNA here is from genome assembly GCA_027347805.1 of Ignavibacteria bacterium. GTDB lineage: Bacteria > Bacteroidota > Ignavibacteria > Ignavibacteriales > Melioribacteraceae > Stygiobacter. Next base: position 14,450 of record DAIEQP010000176.1, read on the forward strand.
AAAAGCGATCTGATTGATAAATACCCTTTTGTAATTATGGTCCCGTTTTTAATATCAACGCAAAGAAAACATGCGGCAGCAGCAGTAACACACTGATTTTTTAACGTAGAACAAAATGTTTAAGTCGGTTTCTTTAATATTTGTTCTGCACTCAACATTATAAATAGATGTCTGAAAAGAAAAAGTTTTTATTAAGAATAGATGAAAAAGTTTACAATGCCCTTGAAAAGTGGGCGGCAGACGACCTGCGCAGCATAAACTCACAAATAGAATTTCTGCTTAAAGACTTGTTGAAAAAAAACGGCAGAATTTCTAATCAATCCGAGCCATCCGCGGAAGAAAAGAAGGAAGAATGAAATTGATTGAGGGAATTCACTGGAAATTATTGCTTGTCATTATCATTCTTTCTGGAATGGGAATCTTTGTTCAGTTTATTTCTCGTATGGGCAATGTTGATGTGGATAAAAAAATGATTGCCATAATTCGGAAGCAATATCTTGAGCATCCGAAAATGCAGGAGGAAGATTTATACAAACTGCTTCACCAGGCGGCAATGGGAAGCGAACATGCGGTTAAAAACCCTGCAATGGCAGAACAATGGATGAAGGAAGAGATTAAGGATCTTGATCTATCAAAAAAAGAAAATCTTGTTGATACACTTTCGGCAGGCGGAAATATTGTCAGGATTAATCTCCGGTCTTATCTGAAGTCGGGATATAATCCCGATTTATTGGTAAAGAAGTTTATACTGACCGCGAATGAATACCGTGGAAGTCTTGATACATTGAAAAGATATTTTTCCATCGCGCGCAGAATGATAAAACGAAATCAGCTGCCGCTTGATTTGGACAAGTTCAATCGTTTGACAGCAGAAATGGAACCCAAAAATTTTCCGGCGATACATCATTCAAAAACATACGAGGAAGAATATAACCCCGCATACCGGGTGATAGCTTCTAAATATTTACCGGAATTGTTTAATAAATAATTCAAAACAAATCAGATATTCCTATTTTAACATGAAGTTTTAGAGAATATTCTTCATGAAAAAATATCTTGTTTACCAGGTTGATTCTTTTACAAAAGAAAACTTCAAAGGTAATCCAGCCGGGGTTGTTCCATATGCTGATGGATTAACCGAACAGCAAATGCAGTTAATTGCAAGAGAGATGAACAATTCCGAAACAGCATTTTTATTTTCTCCGGATGATAATTTATGTGACGGCCGGATAAGATATTTTACACCAACAAAAGAAGTTCCCATCTGCGGACACGCAACGATTGCGGCAATGTATATTAAGGCAATTGAAGAAAATCTTTCTTCTTCAATTCACCGAATAAAAACAAACGTAGGAATTCTTCCTTTCGAAATAATCAAATCCGGAATTGACTATAAAGTTGTAATGACGCAGGGTAAAATTGAGTTCGGT
>DAIEQP010000179.1 GCA_027347805.1 Ignavibacteria bacterium
TCGTTAATTACTTTTACAAGATCTCCAACTCCATATCCATTTACAGCAAATCCGAATTTCATCTGCGCGCTAACTTTATTCCCTTCGGTAACCGCAACCTCGCGCATGTTATCGCCAAAGCGTGCAATCTTCATTGACTGCATATCTGCCCACGCTGCTGCAACTCTCATCCAAACAGCAATTTTTTTGTGAACATTTGAATCCTGCCAGTGGCCGACAATAACTTTTCTGCTTTTGTTCATTCTAGTACAGATGTAACCGAATTCTCGATCACCATGTGCAGCCTGATTCAAGTTCATGAAATCCATATCTATTGAATCCCATGGAATATCTCTGTTGAACTGAGTGTGCAAGTGAAGAAACGGTTTCTGTAAAGTTTTTAATCCGTTGATCCACATTTTTGCTGGTGAAAAAGTATGCATCCAGGTTATCAATCCAATACAGTTCGGATTTCCATTTGCTTCCAGAAGTAAATTATAAATTGCATCTGGAGTTGTAACAACTGGTTTGAAAACAATGTTAACCGGAATTTCATCGGAAGCATTCAAACCGTTAACAATTTGATTTGAATTTTCTGCTACCTGCTGAAGTGTTTTGGGTCCATACAAATGCTGGCTCCCGGTAACAAACCATACTTCATAGTTTTTTAGTTCGATCATTTTTTTCCTCATTAGATTTCTGGAAATTATTTTTGACCGTAATAAGCATTCGGTCCATGTTTCCTTTGATAATGCTTTTCTGATATATATTTAGGTAATTCAGTAATGCCTGGATTTAAATTCAGTGAACCAATTGCCATCTCTGCAACACGTTCTAGTATAAGTGCATTCCTAACAGATTCAGCCGCATCCTTGCCAAATGCAAAAGGCGCGTGGCCTGCAACAAGAACTGCTGGCATTGAATCAATTTCAAGATCAGCAAATCTTTCGATGATAATACTTCCGGTAAATTTCTCGTAACCTGTGTTTACTTCTTCTTCAGACAGAAATCTTGTGAGTGGAATATTACCATGGAAATGGTCTGCATGAGTTGTTCCATAACATGGAATTTCTTTGCAGGATTGAGCAAACATTGTTGCATATTTACTATGCGTATGGGTAACACCGCCAAGTGTCGGGAATGATTTATAAAGTTCAATATGTGTCGGAGTATCGCTTGATGGACGTTTGCTGCCTTCAACAACATTTCCTTCGAGATCAACTAATACAATATCATCAACAGTCATGTTTTCGTAATCTACGCCGCTTGGTTTAATTGCAATTAAACCTTTCTCTCTATCGATACCACTGACATTTCCCCATGTTAAAACAACAAGCCCGTGTTTTACTAAATCCAGATTAGCTTTAAGCACTTCCTGTTTTAATTCACTTAACATTTTTGCTCCTTTATTATCCGGTTCAAAATACTAAAGTTATTTCACGTAAATCATTTTTCTTGTTTCAGAAAAACTTCCGGAAGTTAATCTGTAATAATAAATACCGCTTGTTAGTCCTGTGTTCTGCATACTGAAATCAACTCTATGTATTCCATCATTTTGATACTCATTTGCAGCAGTAAACACTTCTCGTCCGAGCATATCATAAATTTTTAGTGTAACAAAACCTGATGATTTTAATCTGTATGTTATTACCGTGTTAGGATTAAAAGGATTCGGATAATTTTGATACAGAAAAGATTCACCTGGCAGTGATTCTGAATTTGCAATTCCAACAGGATTGCTGGCAGTAATAAAAAAAGTTGAATTTGAAAATTCACCTTCTAAATTTTTGTTTGAAGCACTTACTCTCCAATAGTAAATAGTACTCCACTCGAGTTTAGATGGAGTAAAAGTAGTATCAGTGACAACTGTATCTATAACGGTAGAGTTAAATGCATTATTTTTTGAAATTTGTAAATGATATGATGTTGTAGAATCAGTTGAACGCCATGTCATTTTTGAATTTAGCGGTACATCAGCAATTTCGTACGGAGAAACTATTATAGGTCTAAATGGACCTGCCAGATATTTCCTTAGCCATTCAAGAGCAGGTCTCTCACTATTTCTTGATGTTATTAAATACGAATCTGTTCTCCATATTATGCCCTGAACATAACCCCATAATGTAAATCCTGCTACACCTGGATCTTCATATAGAGCAGGGAATACTGATTTATACTTCTGCAACTGTGCTTCATCACCTGCAATATTGATATCAAATTCCGAAATGTATACTGGAATACCGGTTGCAGTAAGTTTTTTTAAATTTGATAACAAAGTACTTACAGATGGTCCTTCGATTTCAAAACCATGAGCCTGCACTCCAATTCCATCTATTAATCCTTTGGCTTTTAGTAAGTTAATTATTTTAACGTAGCTGTTAGCAGCGGATGCATCATTAATAATATTGTATTCATTAATCAACAATTTGGTTGTGGGAGATAAATGCTTTTTAGCAAGCTCAAAAGCTTTAATAACCCAGTCCCATCCTGTTGTGCCTCCACCTCCAAGTGCTTTAACAATATTTAATGCATTACCTGTAAAAGAATGAAGAGGTTCATTTACAACATCTGCCATTTCCATTTTGGGATATCTTGACCCAACTGATTTAATCCAATTTTCAATTTCTTGATATAAAGTAGCGGAATCCATCGTAGCAACAAAACCAGGATATTGACTGCCCCATACTAATGTATGTTCTTTAAAAGGTATCTTATTAGTCTGAGCAAAATTATAGATATTATCCAGTTGAACCCAATTATATACTCCGGGAGAAGATTCGACACTGCCCCATTTACCTGCATTTTCAGGTGTTACTTGATTCCAATATTTTAAAAAATCCGAACGTATGCTATTTCCGTTTGCAATTACGTTTCCAACAAATTTTTTCTTGTTAGCAGCAAGAGGTTGACTATAAACATTGTAGCTGAATAAAGAAAATAAAATTAATACAGTAAGAAAAATTCTATAAAAATTGAATAAAGAATTATGGGCGGCATTAATTAAAGACACATAGTTTTTGTTTCGCATTTTAAATCCTATTAATTGATAAATTAAACATCGTATTATCGAAAAATGTATTCTTCGTTATAGTAGTGAAATTATTTTAGTAAAATAAGTTTTTTAGTTTCGCTAAAATTATTTGTTTCCATTCTGCACAAATAAATTCCGCTTGCAAGATTACTGCCGTTAAATTTGATTGAATATTCTCCAGCTGGTG
>DAIEQP010000185.1 GCA_027347805.1 Ignavibacteria bacterium
TGAAGGGTTAACACAAAGGTATAAACCAATAACAGACGAAGCTATAAAACGGCTGCAGTATGAACTTGAAGTGATTAACGATCTTGGCTACAGTGATTACTTTTTAATTGTGTGGGATATAATCCGCGAAGCAAAAAGCAGGGGCATAATTCATATAGGAAGAGGTTCTGCTGCTAATAGCCTTGTTTCTTATTGTCTTGGTTTTACTGAAGTAGACCCGATTAAATATAATTTTTATTTCGAAAGATTTTTAAACAGGGGAAGAACTTCTCCTCCCGACGTTGATCTGGATTTTTCATGGAAAGAGAGGGATACGATTATAAAATATGTTTTTGAAAAGTACGGTTACCACAGAGTAGGAATGATTTCAACAACTGTGACATTTCGTGCGAGGTCCGCGTTCAGGGAAGTTGCTAAAGCTTTCGGTATTCCTGATTCTGAAATTTCGGGATATAGTAAATTTATACCATGGTCATCGGCACAGAATCTTCCAAACATTGCAAAAAAATTCCCCGAAGCACATTCACTGGATTTTAATCATGAACCTTGGAAATCGATTGTAGAAATTGCAGCCCGTCTCACTGATTTTCCTCACCATTTGAGTATTCATCCAAGCGGGATTATTATCACAAAAGAAAAAATTACAAACTACGTTGCTATGGAGTATGCTAAAAACAAGGGACTTGGATTGATAATTACCCAGCCTGATATGTATTCAACAGAGGAACTTGGCCTGATCAAAATTGATTTACTATCGCAGCGTTCACTTGGTGTACTTAAACTTACAATGAATGAATTGAACAGGAAATTTCCTCTTTCTGAAAAAATATTTGAAACAAAAACTCCCGTATATAATATTTCGCAGTAAAGTGAAATAAATTATCTTTTATGATAAATTTATTGTAAGAAAACTTTAATAGTTATATTTCGGTTAATAATTCGGAGAAATAATGAAAAAATTATTGTTCATTTTATGTGTATCATTTTCAACAATGTTAATTACGGCTCAAGATGCAAATCATGAAGTTAATTCGGAAGTGAAAGAATTATCAAATTTTCATACTGTAATCTATAAATTATGGCATACTGCATGGCCAAAGAAAGATGTTAATATGCTTCAGTCATTAACACCTGAAATTGAAAAGGGAGTTCAGAATGTTGTATCAGCAAAACTGCCTGGAATCTTGCGTGATAAAGCCGGTAAATGGCAGGAAGGAATTGTTGAATTAAAAAAGAGCGCTGACGATTATAAATCAGCTGTTGAAAAAAAAGATTCTGTTTCGCTTCTAAAACAAGCTGAAATTTTGCATGCTAATTATGAAAAACTAGTTAGAGTAATTCGCCCCGTAATGCCTGAAGTTGACCAGTTCCACCAGGAATTATATTTAATTTATCATTATTACATGCCTGAAAAAAATGTTGAAAAAATTAAATCATCTTCAAAAATATTATTAGAGAAAATGGCAGCTGTAAAAAACGGTAAACTTCCTAAAAGATTAGAAAGTAAAAAGGAAAGTTTCGATAATTCAGTAGCGGCATTGGAAGTAGAAGTTAAAAGACTGAATGAGATTATTGAAAAAGAAACCCAGCCAAAAATCATTAACGATGCTGTTAATTCAGTTCATACAAAATATCAAAGTTTAGAAAAAGTTTTTGATTGACACTTATAATGTTATAAATAAATAAAATTTTTAGGCTGCTAATCGCAGCCTTTTTTATTTCTATACTAATGTAATTGTGTTTATAAAAAGTTTAATTTTCGGCAATTAAAAATATGGAACAGAACTGAAATGAAATATTCGAGACTAAAATTAATTGCGCTTATTTGTTTATTTGTTATTTCCGGTAAATCAATATCACAGCAGGTAACTGATAAAGCTAAAAATGATTATACAAAGTATATAAATCCGTTAGTTGGTACAGATTCCGAATATAAATTATCGACGGGGAATACATATCCTGCAATTGCTCTTCCATGGGGAATGAATTTTTGGACTCCGCAGACAGGAAAGATGGGGGACGGCTGGCAATATTCTTACAAAGCATTTAAAATTAGAGGATTCAAACAGACACATCAGCCTTCGCCATGGATAAATGATTACGGCGCTTTTTCGATTATGCCTGTAACAGGTAAACTGAAAATCAATGATGAGGAAAGAGCGTCCTGGTTTAGTCATAAAAGAGAAATTGTTAATCCTCACTATTATCAAGTCTACCTTGGTGATTACAACACATGGCTTGAAATTACACCAACAGAAAGATGTGCACAGTTTAGAATTAAATATTCACCTAATTCAGATTCATATTTACTTATAGATGGTTTTAACAAAGGTTCTTATGTTAAAATTATTAAAGAAGAGAAAAAAATAATCGGGTTTTGTAAAAATAATCATGGCGGAGTTCCTGAAAATTTCGCTAATTATTTTGTTGTCTATTATGATCAGGAAATTGATTCCGCTTTTACCTGGAATGGAAAGGACATTAACCGGGATAAATTAGAAGATTCAGGTGATCATGTAGGTGCCGTAATTAAATTTAAAAACAGCAGAAATCTGGTGGTAAATCTTAAAGTTGCTTCATCATTTATTAATTATGAACAGGCAGAATTAAATCTTAATAGGGAAATAGGAAAAGATTCGTTTGAGAATACATTTACAAAAGCAAAAACTGTATGGAACAAAGAGTTAAGCAGAATTGAAGTATCTGGTTCCAATGAAGAAAAGAAAAAAATATTTTATACTGCTTTGTACAGAACAATGCTCTTCCCAAGAAAGTTTTTTGAAATTAATTCTGAGAATAAAATAATTCATTACAGTCCGTATAACGGAAAAGTCCTTCCTGGTTATATGTTTACTGATAATGGCTTTTGGGATACATTCAGAGCAGTATTTCCATATTTCACAATTATGCAGAGAGAGTTGACTGCACAAATAATGGAAGGGTTAGTTAATACATACAAGGAAAGCGGATGGCTTCCAGAATGGGCTAGTCCAGGCCACCGCAATTGTATGATTGGCAGCAATTCTGCATCAATAATTGCTGATGCTTACTTAAAAGGAATTCGCGGGTTTGATATAAATACTCTCTATGAAGCTTTGCTGAAAAATTCTGAAAATGAAAGTCCGATTGAATCTGTCGGAAGATTTGGTGTTAAGTATTATAACAAACTTGGTTACATTCCATACGATGTAAATGTTAACGAAAATGTAGCTAGAACGCTTGAATATTCTTATGATGATTTTTCAATAATGAAATTAGCAAAAGTGCTTAATAAACCTAAAGATGATGTTGACCGGTTTGCAATGCGTGCATTTAATTATAAAAACGTTTTTGATAAGTCAACTAATTTTATGAGGGGAAGGAACAATGATGGAACGTGGCAGAGTCCTTTCGTTCCTGAAAAGTGGGGTGATGCATTCACAGAAGGTTCATCATGGCATTATACATGGTCTGTATTTCATGATCCAAAAGGATTGATAAACTTAATGGGCGGGAAAGAAAAATTTGTAAATAAACTGGATTCGGTTTTCACATCGGCACCAACATTTGATTATTCTTATTACGGAGTTCAGATTCATGAAATTACTGAAATGGTAATCGCTGGAATGGGACAATATGCCCACGGCAATCAGCCAATTCAGCATGGAATTTATTTATATAATTATGCCGGCGAACCATGGAAAGCGCAGAAATATGCCCGCGAGACAATGGATTTGTTATATACGCCAAACCCGGATGGATTATGCGGTGATGAAGATAATGGACAGACATCAGCATGGTTTGTTTTTTCAGCGTTAGGATTTTATCCTGTATGTCCAACATCTGGTGAATATGTGTTTGGGTCACCATTATTTGATAAAGCAGTTTTACATCTTGAGAATGGTAAAAAATTTATCATGCAGAGCAAAAATAATTCAGAGAAAAACTATTATATAAAAAGCGCCGGGCTGAATGGAAAAACATATTCGAAAAATTTTATAACTCAAGAAGAAATAATGAATGGAAGTAAGTTATACTTTGAAATGGACAAAACACCAAATAAGAATAGGGGAATTAAAGATGAAGATTTCCCATATTCATTTTCGAATGAGGTAAAATAAATTTACATCTCAAAGAATGATTTTATCTTTGATGTCAGTTTCTTGATGAATGTTTCTTTTTTATTCAGGTAATCATCCATCATTTTTAAGTTGATATTTTGCCGTTCAACAATAACTTCGCTGAACGCATTTATTAGTTTTGGTTTCTTGTTAAGAATATTTTTAAGTGCGTCTTTTGTTATTTCAATTACACATGAATCTGTTAATGTAATTACTGTTGCAGATCTTTCTTCACCTGTAAAGAGGGACATTTCGCCAAAGAATTGTCCCGGGGAAATTATTCCTACATTTAATTCTTCATTTTGATTCGCAGAAATCTTTACACTAAGCAAACCTTCCTGCAGCACGAACATGGATTCTCCAGAATTTCCCTGCTTTATTATTTCTTCACCTTTCTTGAATATTATATTTCTGGATACCGCAGCCAGTTCTGTAAGATCTTCTTTATTTAATGAATTGAAAAGCTCTACTTGCTGGATAGGGTTATACTCTGGTTTTATATTATTAACTTCCAAACCGGCAACTTTAAGATGCTCTAAAATTCTTGAAAGGATTTGATCTTTCATCTGATCGGGAGAAAATGATTCCCAGGGATTCAATGAATAGTTGATTTTATAATCTGAATAATCACCTGAAACTTTTGTAAGAAGGACTTCAATTGATTGATCGGCATTATTTTTAATTAAATTAAGAGAGTGCATTGTTGCGGCTGTAAGAATTCTTTTTGCCTGTTCTACGGGTATTTGAGAAGTTAATGTAAAATGAATGTTGAATTGTACTACTTGTGAAAGGCTTTTGTAATTCTCGATAACAAAATTTGTAAGCATGTGGTTTGGCAAAATTAAGAGTGAATTATTTTCCGATTTTAATTTCACACATTTATTATCAAAACCAATCACTTTACCGGTCAGATAATTACTTCCGTTCTGATTAATCAGACTAATCCAATCACCGACTTTAAATGGTCTTGTAGATACAACAAAGCCTGCTTTAGAATATTTAAGCAGTTTCGGTCTGATGTAAATAACAATCAGCGCAACTGCAATTGAAATCAGAATTAATGTAAGGGAAAGTTTTGTAGAAAAAAGCTTAGTGAATAAAACTCCGAATGATATCAGGTAAACACTTACAATTGTAAGATCTTCTACCAAACCAATTGTGGATGCCCCTATTGAATTTTTAAATTCTGCTTTCCAGAGTATTTTTTTAATTATCAGGTTTAGCAGGTAGGGGGTAGAAAGATAAAATAATATAAGTGAACCATTGTAAAAGACTTTATCCATAAAATATTCTTGCCCGGCATCAGGGGGAATTACAATAACATTTGTGTAAAGCATCGTGGCAGAAATCAGAAAGAGAATTGAAGCGATAACCGGGAAATAAATTTTATGAGATGGCATCAGATTACTCCACTAATAGAATCGAAACAAAAATAAGCATAACAGATTAATATCGCACCGTATTTCGTTTGCAGTTGTTTTTTTATAACAAAAAAAGAAGTATTAAAATTTGATATCAATGTCTTTATTTTGAAAAGTAGATTCAATATTTTTGTGCCGGTTAATTGACAATTCTTAAAAGCAAGAGTCAAATTCAATTCAATTCTAATTTCTTGTAAAAAACTTGCCTAAAGTTGAAAAAAGATTTGAATTCCTGCGAAAAAGAGTGAAAATATTGAACCCGATATGGCAGGGTATTTGCACAGAAAAGTGCTTTACTCAATGAATATTCAAAATAATATAGAGGAATAAATGGAAAGAAGAAAAATTACGATTGACGGAAATGAAGCGGCCGCTCATGTGGCGTATCGTGTAAGTGAAGTTATCGCTATTTACCCGATTACACCTTCATCTCCGATGGGAGAGTTTTCCGATGCTTGGTCTGCGGTTAACGTTAAAAATATCTGGGGAACAGTTCCAAACGTTGTTGAAATGCAGAGTGAAGGTGGTGCCGCTGGTGCTGTTCACGGCTCATTGCAAAGCGGTGCTTTAACAACTACATTTACAGCTTCTCAGGGTTTATTCCTGATGATTCCAAACATGTATAAAATTGCAGGTGAATTAACTCCTGCTGTTTTCCATGTTACTGCAAGATCAATTGCTGCTCAGGCTTTATCAATTTTTGGTGATCATAGTGACGTTATGGCAACACGCCAGACAGGTTTCGGTATGATCTGCTCTAACTCTGTTCAGGAATCGATGGATACAGCTATGATTGCTCATTCAGCATCATTGAATTCAAGAATTCCTTTTGTTCACTTCTTTGATGGTTTCAGAACTTCACACGAAGTAATGAAAATTGAAGAGCTTACAAATGAAGATATCCGTGCAATGATTGATGATGCAAAGATTAATGAATTCAAGAAAAGAGCTTTGACACCTGATAATCCATTCATCCGCGGAACGGCTCAGAATCCTGATGTTTACTTCCAGGGAAGAGAAACAGTTAATAATTTTTATGCTGCCTGCCCGGATATTGTTCAGGAAGCAATGGATAAATTTGCAAAAATTACAGGACGTGCATATAAATTATTTGATTACTACGGCGCACCGGATGCTAAACGTGTTATTATTTTGATGGGAAGCGGCGCTGAAGCAGCTCAGGAAACAGTTGATTATTTATCAAACAGAATGGAAGAAAAAGTAGGCGTATTAAAAGTAAGATTATACAGACCTTGGAGTGCAAAACACTTCCTCGCAGCTCTTCCTAAAACTGTTGAAAAAATTGCTGTATTGGATAGAACAAAAGAACCGGGCGCTCTTGCAGAACCATTGTATCTTGATGTTGTTTCAACATTAACAGAATATGCTTCTGTAAATAAATTACCATTCGCTAAAATGCCGATGGTTGTTGGCGGCCGTTACGGTTTATCATCTAAAGAATTTACACCTGCAATGGTAAAATCAGTATTTGATAATCTTAAAGCTGAAGAACCTAAGAACCACTTTACAGTTGGTATTATTGATGACGTTTCTAATACAAGCTTAGAATTCGATGAAAAATTTGTTATCGAAAGTGATGATGTAGTTCGCTGCATGTTCTATGGATTGGGTGCAGACGGTACAGTTGGTGCTAACAAAAATTCAATCAAAATTATCGGTGAAGAAACTGAAAACTTTGCTCAGGGTTACTTTGTATACGATTCAAAAAAATCCGGTTCAACAACAGTTTCTCACTTGCGTTTCGGAAAGAATCCGATTCACTCAACATATTTGATTCAGTCAGCAAAATTTGTAGGCTGCCATACATTCGGACTTCTTGAGAAATTTGATGTATTAGGAAATATCGAAACAGGCGGCACATTTTTATTAAACTCTCCATTCAGCAAAGATGAAACATGGGATAAATTACCAAATAAAGTTCAGCAGCAGATTATTGAAAAGAAATTGAATTTCTATGTAATAGACGGATACGATGTTGCTAACAAAACAGGAATGGGAAGCAGAGTTAATACAATCATGCAGACATGCTTCTTTGCAATTTCCGGTATTCTTCCGCAGGATGAAGCAATTGCACAGATTAAAAAAGCAATCAAGAAAACATACGGTGCAAAGGGTGAAGAAATAGTTAAGAAAAATTTCGAAGCTGTTGATCAGACTCTTGCAAACTTATTCAAAATTGATGTTCCTGCTAAAGCAACAAGTTCAATTGAACTTCCTCCGATCGTTTCCGGAAAAGCTCCTGAATATGTTAAGAGTGTATTAGGAAAGATGATGGAAGGAAAGGGTGATTATGTTAAAGTAAGTGAAATGCCTGTTGATGGAACATTCCCAAGCGCAACAACACAATGGGAAAAAAGAAATATCGCTTTGGAAGTTCCTGCCTGGGATCCTGATGTTTGTATTCAGTGCGGTAAATGTGCTATGGTTTGTCCTCAT
>DAIEQP010000215.1 GCA_027347805.1 Ignavibacteria bacterium
TTGAGTTTGGTAAAGAACCAAATTTTGTAGAGCAGCCGCAAAATATTTTTGTGTTTGTAAGTAACTGGGCATGAACTTCAAGTCCAATTACGACTTCATATTTTTCATTCATAGAAAAGTTCAGAAATTGTGTGGGTGAAGATAAAAATTTTCGGGGAAATGTTTTTTTGATTTAATTGCCCGATTGCATTATTCCCTGATCGTGGCACGGTTCCCCAAAATCAATAGCAATTGATAAAATTTCGGGAACAATTACTTCTGCAATTTTATTCCAGCCGGAAGAAGTTTTCATTTCGAAAATGTATTTTCTGTTATTTATCTTATATGCGAGTTGTTTAGACTTATCGCCTGTCTTTCTTGTTACTGAAATTGTTACTGTTCTTTGCGATGTTGTAATTGGCTCTTCAATTTTCAATAAAAATATTTCATTGTTCTGTATCGGCGAATTCGACAATATGTTAATACTGGCACCGCTAAGAACAATTTGTTCTTCTGCTTTTGTTGTACCGCAAGTGGCGGTTTTTGTAGTTAATTTTTGTTCGCTCCAATTATCTGAAACAGTATATCTGAAATTATCAGATGATACTTCAAAATACACTTCGCTAAAATGATTAATTGGAACAGATAAATTTCCGCCTGAAGAATTTATTGCTAATACCTCGCTGCCGGATCTGCCAATTAAGGATGAAGGGTCAATTCCTGGAAATGGATTTGGAATTTGCAGTGATGCTGGAGACTTGAATACTAAACCGTTTGGTTCAAGAACATAAGCAGCAACTATCAATCCATTCGAATTTGTATTCGGCAAACCCGATCCCAAAACATTTGTTACGCTTATTTCAGATGTTGAACTCAATGCATTTGCTGGAATTGATAATGGTCCAACTAAGCCGCCGGTTGAAGAATTAATCATTACTCCAGCTGATTTTTTAAATAAACTGAGTGTTAAATTTTTGGGGGAATCTTTCTTAACAGAAATAGTTCTTATAATTGAAATGTACCCGGTTTTGCTTACTGTGAGCGGATAATTGCCGTCGGTTAGTTCAGTTCCAAAATTAAATGTCCCGGATAAATTCGTTTGCTGGGTTTGTGACCCTATCGTAACACTTGCATTTGAAATTATCGAGCCGCCAACTTCCGAAACGGTTCCTGATAGAATTACTGAAGAGGGAACAGCATTTCCAGAATCGGCTGGATTTTCTTTTAATATATCACAGCTGCTTGCTATCGCAAAAACCAAAAAAAATTGAAATGATTTTAGAATGGATTTATTTTTCATATTTGCCAAAAGAAAGTCAGAAGTGATTTCCTATTGAAATATTTACCTTAATATAATTTATTTTCCGAAAAAAGACTCAAAAATCCTTTTGTTTACTTTGGTTAAGCTTTTAATCATTTTTGAAAAAAGTAATTTGAGGAACTAATGATTTTGGATTTGCTTGTTTTTGCCGCTCATCCCGATGATGCTGAATTATCTGTTGGTGGAACTATTGCCAGGTTTGCAGATGCCGGCGCTAAAGTTGGAATAATTGATTTAACTAAAGGAGAATTAGGAACACGCGGCACAGCCGAAATTAGAATGGAAGAGGCGGAAAAAGCAGCAAAGATTTTGAAACTTGCTCATAGAGAAAACCTCGGCTTCAAAGACGGCTCTATTAAATTTAATGATGAATATCTCAAAACAATTATTTCTAAAATCAGGAAGTATAAACCGCAAATAGTTCTTGCCCCATATTTCAATGATCGTCACCCCGATCATATTGGCACTTCTCAACTTGTAAAGGAAGCAATGTTTTGTTCCGGGCTGCCGAAAATAATAACAGAAGATTCCGGACAAACTCAACAGGCATATCGACCGCAAAAACTTTTCTACTTTATGCAGACATATGAATTCAAGCCATCATTTATTGTTGATATAAGCTCAACATTCAAAACCAAAATGGATGCTGTTTATGCTTATAGTACGCAATTTTATAATCCTGAAAGCAAAGAACCGGAAACGTTTATTTCGCAGCCGGCGTTTATAAAATTTCTTGAAGCACGCGCTCAATATTTTGGTTTTAAAATTGGCAAAGAATACGGTGAAGCGTTTTATAGCGAAGAAGAAGTTGAATTGAATCTTCTTGAATACTTAAAGAAATAAAACTCGTTGATAAATTTTTTGAAGTTTTACCGGAGTTGAAATTTCTTCATCAACTAACAGGAAATACTCTATGCTTAACATCAAAAATGTTGTCAAGAATTGGGTTGGTATTTCTCTTGGTGTCCTTATATTTTTTATCATAATTACATTCTTCAATTTTGGCCCCGGTTATGAAAAAGCAAAATTAGTTGCTGCAATTTCTGCAATGATGGGAGTGTGGTGGTTTACAGAAGCTGTGCCTCTTGCAGTAACTGCATTTATGCCCCTTGTTTTATTCCCAGTAACCGGAATTATCTCTGGTGCAAAAACAGCGGAATCATATTCCAACTCTACAATATTTCTTTTTTTAGGCGGAATGATTTTATCCGTTGCAATAGAAAAATGGAACCTGCATAAAAGAATTGCATTAAATGTAATCTCGTTTTTCGGATCAACCCCGTCAAGAATTGTTCTCGGGTTTATGATTGCAACAGGATTCATTTCAATGTGGATTAACAACACTTCTACCTGCTTGATGATTTTCCCGATTGGTATGGCAGTTATTCTTAAAGTTGAGGAATCATTTGGAAAGCAGAAAGCTGAGGCTTTTGGTAAAACTGTTTTGCTGAGTATTGCATATGCAAGTTCGATTGGCGGTATTGGCACTTTTGTCGGGACTGCACCAAATATGGTTTTTCAACGTATTTATAAAATTTCATTTCCAAAAGGTCATGAGGTTCATTTTGGAGAGTGGATGTTATATGCTGTTCCAATTGCAGTTGTAATGATTCTATTCACATGGTTTCTGCTTGCAAAAGTATTATACAATGTTTCCAATAATTTTGTTATTGATAAATCCTTGATCAGAGAGGAAAAGAAGAAGCTTGGAAAAATTTCGTTTGAAGAAAAATTAATCTCATGCGTATTTCTTATAACATGTATCCTATGGATTTTTAGAGTAGATCTTAATCTTGAATGGATAAAGGTTCCGGGCTGGTCAAACATTTTGCCGAAAGGTGAATTAATTGATGATGGAACAATAGCAATTGCAATGGCGGTTTTGCTGTTTATCATTCCAACAAAAAATGGGGAAGAGGGAAAATCATTTATTCTTAACCGCTCATCATTAAAAAAAGTACCATGGGAAATAATTATTTTGTTCGGCGGTGGGTTTGCGCTTGCTGATGGATTTGTGTCAAGCGGACTTTCAAAATTAATTGGCGAAAAACTCGCTTTGTTTTCCGGATTGCCCACCGTTTTATTGATTGCATTAATCTGTTTTTCAGTGACGGCCGTATCTGAAATTGCATCAAATACAGCAACAGCCCAGATAACATTGCCAATTCTTGCATCGATAAGTGTTCAGATGAATATTGAACCTTACGTACTGATGATTCCTGCTACAATAGCTGCTTCATTCGGATTTATGCTTCCCGTTGGAACGCCGCCCAATGCAATTGTGTTTGGCAGTGAAAGGCTTCGAGTTACCGATATGGTGAAAAGCGGAATATTGATTGATCTTGCTAGTGTTATTGTCATTACATTTTTTTCGTGGCTCTTTTTTCTAAGATAAAAATTTTATGAATCCAATCATGCTATCTGTGCATCAAATCTTTATTAAAAGGAGGATGGATGTCTTACTATAACTCGAAAACAGTTTCATATTCGTTTGATGAAGCTTTGGTTAGAATTCCTGAAGAACTTAAGAAAGAAGGTTTTGGAATCCTGACTGAAATAGATGTGAAAGAAACATTAAAGAAAAAACTTGATGTTGATTTCAGAAGGTATAAAATTCTTGGTGCATGCAATCCGCCATTTGCATACAAAACATTGCAGGCCGAAGAAAATATAGGTGTTATGCTGCCATGCAATGTTATTGTTCAGGAAAAGGATGATGGTTCAGTTCAGATTAGCGTAATCAATCCTTTGGTTGCAATGCAGTCTGTAAATAATGACGCATTAGTGCCAGTGGCAACTGAAGTGAGTGAAAAATTGAATAAAGTTTTAGAAAATTTGTAGAGAAGCTATTTTGAATTAAACACCTGAGTTCCAAAGTAATTTTCAATTGCTATAGAACTCAGGTGATCAGTAATTATTCTTCGTTAACAGTAACTTCAACCATTTTATCACCGGCTTCAATTGCATCAACAACATCAAGGCCGTTCACTACTTTTCCAAATACTGTGTGTTTTCCATTCAAATGAGGCTGTGGCGAGTGAGTAATAAAAAATTGACTCCCATTTGTATTCGGACCGGCATTTGCCATAGATAAAACACCACGTTCGTGTTTCAGCGGATTACCAACACATTCATCTTCAAATTTATAACCTGGGCCTCCTCTTCCTGTACCAGTAGGATCACCGCCTTGAATTACAAAATCTTCTATTACCCGATGGAAAGTAACACCATCATAAAATCCTTCTTTAATTAAGAAAACAAAATTGTTTACTGTTTTTGGTGCATGTTCAGGATATAATTTAATTTCGATTACACCCTTTGTAGTATTCATTATTGCCGAATAACTTTTCTTTACATCAATTTGCATATCCGGTTTTTTATCCCATTGTTTGGACATTTTTAACTCCAAATTATTTAGTTTTCAAAAAATTGTTTTACTTCATCGGTTAAACCTAAAAATTCCCAGCGTAATAAAGAAATAGGAACGTTTCCATTTCTTACTATATAATCGTGAAAATTCTTTAAAACAAATTTATCGCCAAGTTTTCTTTTTGCATCGTTCAAGAACTTAATTACTTGAATTTTTCCAAGTTGATAACTTATTGCCTGTCCGGGATTATAAGCATAAAAGTAAGCGCTTGATATAGCTGATTCTTTATCCATCGGGACATAATTTTCTAAATATTTAGCTGCTTCATCGATCGAAAAATTACCAAGTGCAAGCTGAATATCAGCTTCAACTCTTAATGCACGAAGACGCATGAATTTATAAATGAATTCCCTTGCATATGGTCTGTTGTCAAAGAAACCCATTTGAAGCATCATCTCTTCAACATAAAATGCTATTCCTTCATTTGGCCCGGAATCAATGAATCTTCTGCGCAATTGATTTTCATTTTTCCATGAAAGTGCTAATTGAAAATAGTGTCCCGGAATTCCTTCATGAATTATTACTGGTGTGGGATCTATTGCCAGTGATCTGGGAAAGAATGGAAGAGATATATCCGGATTGACTATATATCTTACACAATTTTCGTTTAATCTACTTTCAGATGTAAAATCATCAGACTCGCCGATAAATGTTAAAGGGGAGAGGTAAGCGGGAGTGGAACTAAGTGTATAATTTTTTAACCAATCAGGAATTGTGAACAATTCTTTTGCGGTGATAAAATTCCGAATCTCAACTTCATTTGCCGCAGCGCAATTTATCTCATCCTCAATCGTTGAGAATACTTTTGGAGCAGGCAAGTTTTTGTTCTTAATCTTTTCAAATTCCTCTGCTGCAGAAGCCCGATTAAATTCAATCCTGGCAGAGTTTATTAATTCTTCAACTGTATAAGGAACTAATGCAATTCTTTTTAAAAAATAGTCATATGCATTTTTCCCAATACTTACTTCACTCTTCATTAAGGGAAGTTTTGTTTGCAGCCATAACCTGTAATCCTCAAGCGAATTACTAGCATTGATTATTGAAATGCTAAATTCGTTTTTTAGTGCAGCATGAGAAATACCGGGGATTTCTGAATTTAGTTTATCAAGTTTTTGTTTTATGCCGGTAAGATTATCAATTGCTATTAAGGTAAAGGGG
>DAIEQP010000217.1 GCA_027347805.1 Ignavibacteria bacterium
AATGAGTAGAATCATAGAGCAGCCAGAATATTAACCAAGATCCGGCAGCGATGTGAACCACCTTTCTTGATAAATCGGAAGGAAATCCTTTTTTAACAGCTATATCCATACCTGCAACAATTCCGAAAACGTATACAAAGGCAGCTATTGTTATGACAATATTGTTTAACCAATTATCCATCATTTTTCAATTGTTGTTGTAAAAGCATCTTTAAATGCAGGAAATTTTCTAAGATTGTCTCTTATGAGATCAGCTTCCTCTTTAGTTTTGTATGGTGGAAGTTGAACAGCATAAAATTTTGTCTGAGCGTTAAATGATATTGTCATCGGTAAAGATGTCTTTGACTGGTTTTCATTAACAAAAACATCTGCTCTTTCTTTCGATGTAAAAGCACCCAACTGAATAACATACTTTTTAACTTGAGTTGTTGTGACAGGCTGTTCTACTTTAATTTGCTCAGGTTTAACTTCCATTTTTTTTACAGTTTCTGTTTTTGTTGTATCAGCTTTGCTTATATCATCAAATACGTAAACTTCAGTAGTCTGTTTTTCCTTTTGCTCTGATGTCTGCTCGGATGCAGCACAACCGAAAATAAAAATCATCGGAAATAGTAGAAAAATAATTTTGGCTTTCATTTGTTACCTGCTATAAATTAAAAAGGGATGGCTTTGCCATCCCTAATTTACTAAAATTATTTCTGGATAGTTAAATTATAAAGCAAATCCCAGGTTTAAGCCAAATAAATGAGCAGACATTTTATATTTTCCACCATTCAATGCTGGAGTTGGTTTTGAACCTGAAATTGTTCTGTCATCAAATGCTAAATACATATAAGATACATCAACATGTAACTTGCTTGATAACTTATAACCGAAACCAAGATTTAAACCAATTCTGTTTGCATCAGGTAAAGTAGGATCTACATACTCTGTTAAAACTGGATTTTTATCGTATAGTAAACCGCCGCGAATAGCTAATTTTTCTGATGCTAAGTATTCAGCGCCTGCTCTGATTATATAAGTATCTTTATAATTTCTATCTTGTGATGATACATTCTGAACGCCATTAGCTGGGTTTAAATCCAAATCATAACTTGCAAATGTTACAGCTAATTTATCATAACTGCTCCATCCTACAAATTGGAAATCCGCAGTAAGAGTTAATGCGGGGTCTGCTTTAAATGCAATACCGAAAGTAACATTCTGTGGAGTATTTAATGGTGCAGTTATATCTCCGTTTGGATATGGTAAATTTGTTTTTAACAATGGATGATAAAAAGAAGCTGGATCAGAAGTTGCGGTTCCTGCAAATTCTAATTTCACCTGACTTCTATAGTTCAAACCAGCCTGGAAAACATCGCTAAATTTATAAAGCAATCCAGCGGTAAATCCAAATCCCATCTTGTTACCTTTCATGAGAATTGTTGGTTCAACATAACCAGGAATTGGAGCTGGTGATTTTTTCGAAATTTCAACATCAGCATACACAATATTTAATCCTGCACTAACAGATAAATTTTCTGTCCACTGATAAGCTACAACAGGTGTGAAGAAAAATGATTTAATTGAAGTATTACCTGCATAATATCTAACTACTGAAGATGGATCCCATTTTGTTCCTAACCCATATTGATTATTAACACCTAAACCAACTGCAAGTTGATCACCTAATTTATGTGTAACATAAAAATTGATCGGTGTAAAAAGTTGTGAATCCATATTTAGAACATTAGACTTTGTATCAGTATAAGAAGCACTTGGGGAAATAAGTGTTGAACCAAAATAGAAATTAGTTCCTTTTAACTGCAGAATACCGGCAGGGTTAAAATAAACTGCAGATGGATCGTTTGCTAAACCGGTGAATGCGCCTGACATCGCCATTGCTCTAGCACCATTTTCATTAATTTGAAAACCGCCTGCATATAAACTGCTTGCAAAAAGTACACAAGCCAACACTAAAGTAAATAACTTCTTCACACAACCTCCTCTTGGTTTATGTTTATGAGTTGATTAAAAATAATTAAATATGCTATAAAAGCAAATAAGAACTATTATTCTATTATTACGATTACTGTATCTTTTTCAACCGTATCACCCTCTTTATAATTTATCTGTTTAATAATTCCAGAAGAAGGTGAATGTAAATCATTTTCCATTTTCATTGCTTCCAATATCAGTATTGTTTCGCCCCGCTCAACATTTTGTCCAACTTCCTTTTTGATCTTAACTAAAAGTCCCGGCATTGGTGCTTTTAATTCAGCATGATGTTTTGTTTTATAATTTTCAGTTTGCTGCTCGAGTGCAATTTCTTGCAGCTTTGTAAGTACTACAGTGTCATAGTACAATCCATCAAAAAGAAAATTAGTCTTATACTGATATTTTTGGTTTAATGAAACTTCAAAAACGATATTCTCAAATCGTAATATATAAGAATGTTGTGAAACTTTAGTGAATGATGCTTCAATAATCCTCCCATTTATATCCACTCTTCCATCCGGAAGAATTGTTACTGCCATTTTTTTACCGTTTACACTTACTATAAACTCATTCATACAATTGATTTCGCCAGTCAGAATTTATTGAGCTGAATGTTATTGCATTATTCATTTCACTCTGTTTAATTAATGCAGCAAGTGTAGCAATTACTATTTCATTTTCTTCTGAAGTCTTTTTCCATTTATCCGGGATAAGCGGAATGAATTCTTTCTCAAGAAAATCGATATCAAAAGAACCATTTAAAAATGTTTCCTGATTAAGCATCCAGTTGAATGCAGGGATATTTGTTATTACTCCGCAAATTTGGTACTCGCATAAAGCACGTTTCATCCGTGCAATTGCTTCTTCTCTATTTCTTCCCCATGTAATTACTTTTGAAAGCATCGGATCATAATAAACTGGAACATCACTAAATACGTCGATTCCGCGATCAATTCTAATCCCCGGTCCAGATGTTAATCGATGATGTGTAATTTTGCCTGTCGATGGTGCAAAATTATTGTCAACATCCTCACCATAAATGCGGCACTCAATTGCATGTCCATGTATCATCAAATCGTTTTGTTTAATGCTTAATTCTAAGCCTGAAGCAATTTTTATTTGTTCTTTCACAATATCGAAACCGGTTATCATCTCAGTAACAGGGTGCTCTACTTGAAGCCGCGTATTCATTTCGAGAAAATAAAAATTTTTGTTTGTATCCATTAAAAACTCAATAGTGCCGGCATTATAATAATCGCATGCACGAGCAGCATCAATTGCTGCTTTAGTAATTTTAACTCGAGTGGCTTCATCTACCGTAATAGCAGGAGCTTCTTCAATAACTTTTTGATGTATTCTCTGAACCGAGCAATCTCTTTCAAACAAGTGAACATAATTCCCATGTTTATCTGCTAGAATCTGAACTTCAATATGTTTAGGGTTTTCAATAAATTTTTCAATGTAAACGGAATCACTCCCAAAAGATTTTTGCGCTTCGCTTTTTGCATGATTAAATGAATCCTGAAATTCTTGCAGTGATTGAACTTTTCTCATTCCTTTTCCGCCACCGCCGGCAGAAGCTTTTATCATTATAGGAAAACCAATTTCAACTGCTATGCGTTTTCCCTCTTCAACTGAGTTGATTGGCTCAATTGTACCAGGAACTATCGGAACATTATGTGCTTTCATCAATTGGCGGGCATCAGTTTTTCCACCCATCATTTTAACTGATTTTGATGAGGGACCAATGAATTCAATTCCAGCTTCTTCAACCATTTTAATGAATTCAAACCGTTCACTCAAAAAACCATAACCTGGATGAATGGCATCAGCACCAATCTTTTTTGCCAACGCTACTATTTTCTCTTTATTAAGATATGATTCAGATGCCGGAGAAGGGCCGATCAAATATGCTTCATCTGCTCTTCGAACATGCAATGCATTTCTATCTGCTTCAGAATATATTGCGGCAGATGTTACACCAAGTTCTCTGCAAGCTTTAATAATACGATGCGCTATTTCTCCCCTGTTTGCAATTAATATTTTTTTAATCACTATTTGAACTCGACAATTGTGATTCCATCACCGCCACTCTCGATACTGGCAAAATAGTAATTTTTAACTGAAGATGAAGTACGCAGAATTCCATGAGTCATTTGTTTAAGTACACCAGTACCTTTGCCATGAAGTATTTCAACTCTATCTATTCCATTCATGTTAGCTTCATCAAGATATTTAATTACTTCAAATTCGGCATCTTCATACTTCATCCCTCTTATATCCAAACGATAGCTGAAATTCTGATAATCGTTTTCATATTTCTTTTTGTACACGAGCTCTGCTTCCGATTTTTTTGCCGGCACAAGTTCGCTTAATTTTGTTTTTATTTTAAGTGAGCCGACAAGTAGAACAGCTTTGTTTTTCTGAATATCAATTTCTTCAATTTTCCCGGCTGATGATGTATTTACTATCGAAGCATATTCACCCACATGAAATTCATGCTTTTCTTCGATCACTGGAGTTTTCGGTTTTGAAACCTTTTGAATCTCTTTTTTCAATATCTCTATTTTTTGTTTCTCGTTTTTAATTACATCTTTGCTTGCCTGAGATTCTCTTATATTCTTGATTGTATCTTCAATCTGTTTGTTTACACCCTGTAAATATTCCTGGGCTTTCGCTTTCGATTCGCTTATAATTTCTGTTTTCTGTTTTTCGAGTTTCTCAATTTTTTCCTGATATAAATTTGCCAGTCCTTTTAATCTGATGTTTTCAATATCAAGTTTATTCAGCTGATTTCTAAGATCCTGGGATTTTTTTTCTAGATTAACAAGAAAATCTTCAATTTTTGTTTTATCAGTATCTAGATATTGTTTGGAAAGATTTATGAAATCATCATCAAATCCAATTCGCTGGGCAACTTCAAAAGCATAGCTTGAACCTGGCATTCCCTGCTTGAATTTATAAGTCGGTTTTAATTCATCAGTATCAAATTCCATTGATGCATTTTGAAAACCTTCCAGCTGATTGGCAAGCATTTTCAAACTTCCATGATGTGTAGTAGCAAGTACTTTAGCTCCTTTATCACGAAGTGAAATTAAAGTCCCTGCAGCAATTGCTGAACCTTCTGCAGGGTCTGTTCCAGTCCCAATTTCATCCAGAAGAACAAGCGTATCCTTATTTGCAGTATGAATCACATTTCTGATATTGGTAAGATGTGAACTGAATGTACTTAGATCATCTTCAATAGATTGAGCATCACCGATATCTACAAGCACATTATTAAACACATGGAAATTTGAATCGGGAAAAACAGGTACTGGTATTCCGGATTGTGCTAGACAAACAAGAAGTCCGCAGGTTTTTAATGTAACTGTCTTTCCCCCTGCATTAGGACCGGTTATCAATATTATTTTTTCATCGGCCATCTTTAAATTCATCGGGACAGTCTTTTGATAACCAATTTTTTTAATAAGTATTGGATGACGTGCATCGATCAAATCAAATGGTTTATCAAGATCGTAGGATGGATGTGAACCTATAATTTCAATTGAATATTTTGCTCTTGCAAAGATTGAATCCAATTCAGCAATTGTTAATAGAGAATTTTTTAATGCATGGCTGTGCTCACCTATTTTTTCAGTAAGCATTCTTAATATTTTTTCGATTTCCCTTTTTTCGGCAAAATGAGAAGAAAGAATTTCATTATTTAGCTCGAGTGTTTCTTCCGGTTCTATATAAACTGTTTGTCCGGTTGCAGATTCAGAATGTATGAATCCTCTTACATGTCTTTTGTGCTCTACTTTCACAGGCAGTACAATTCTTCCTTCACGAAGAGTAACAAATTCTTCCTGTACCAAATAAGAATCGCTGAATTGCTTCAATAATCGCTGAACAAGTTTCTGTAGCGATGCTTCCTTCTCTCTTATTTCAATTCTTATTTCGCGCAGTCTGGGACTCGCAGTATCTTTGATCTCTCCATTCTCATCAAATACTTTTGAAAAGTGATTTTCAAAGACTTTATCTACAAATAAATTTGAAATTATTTCAAACTGGTTTTTCTTTTCCGAATCTTTTGGTTTCAAAAACTGATATAATTTTCTTGATTGTTCGGCAAGATGCAGAACATCAATTATCTGCCTGCTGGTAAGCACCACACCCTGAATCCTGCTCTTTGCCAATACTTCTATGAGATCTGGAATATATTCGAATGGCGGCTCATCATTCTTAATCAAAATTTCTTTTGCATCTAAAACATTTGCAGATTCCTTTAGAATAAAACCAGCATCATAATTCGGCTGCAGTTCGTGTATGAGTGTTTTTCCGTTTTCGGTATGGCAGTATTTTTCTATTAAGGCAATTACTTTTGGGTATTCTAATTTTTCGAGTATTTCTTTTGAGATCATTTCTTGTGAGTGTTTTTGTTTGAAGTAGTATCGGGTTCTTTTTGTTCTATGTATTCTTTAAGATAATCGGTTGCTTTTGATTTATGCCCTGCAACATATTCAACAGTTTTTGGTATTAGATTCAAAACTGAATTGTAGAAAACTGAATTGGTCCTGTCAGTATTTTTGGGAAAAGAAAAAATATTCAGGAAAAGGAAAACAGTGCTTGTAAAATAAGCTAGCTGGACAATTCCAATCACTCCCCCTAATAACTGATTGAGGAACTTATTAACCTTATCCAGCGGATGAACCAATCTTTTAACAATCGAAGCAATCAGTATTGTTAAAAGAAAAATCAATATGCCGCCAATAAGACTAGCCAGGTATGAATCGTTATTAAAAAACGGCGTCAGAATTTTCCCAACGCTTCCTGAAAATTGAAACGCTAATACTACGCCAATAATCAAACCTAACAGACCAATAATTTTTCTTACTAGTCCGTCTTTAAATCCCAGCAGGAAACCAATCAGCAAAAAAACAATAATTATATAGTCGAGATAATTCAATTTCCGCTCAGATATTTTTCCAATAATTCTCTAATAACTTTTCCATCTGCTTTCCCTTTTAATGATTTTGCAGCAACAGGCATAACTTTTGGGAAATCTTCTTTACCTTTTGCACCAACTTCGTTAGCAATTTTCTTTATCTCTTCAAGAATTTCTTCCTGTGTAAGCTGCTTTGGAAGATATTCCTCAATTATTTTCAGCTCAAGTTCTTCCTTATCTGCAAGATCATCTCTTTTTGCATTACGGAATTGTTCAATAGATTCTTTTCTTTTTTTTGCAGCAGCAGTTAGCATTTTTAATCCATCTTCTTCGTTTAACTCTCTTCCGGCACCGCTTTTTTCAAATTCCAATATCAATGCTCGGATAGATCTAACAGTTTCAAGACGAATTTTGTCTCCGCTCTTCATTGATTCTTTCAAATCATTATTGATTTTTTCTTTGAGGTTCATCTGAATCTCCAGTTTATTTTATATAAAATTTTGCACCAACAGGAAAATGATCACTGTATCCATCTGTATAATTTTTACCCATGTATGTCGGTAAAGCACCTCCCTTTCGGCTCCCTTCCTGAATTATCATAAACTCAG
>DAIEQP010000225.1 GCA_027347805.1 Ignavibacteria bacterium
GATGATGGAAGATCTGCATAACGATGGTGTTTGTTATGTTGAAACACGATTTGCGCCTGTCTTTCATACGGAAAACGGCCTATATCATGAAGATGTAATGAAAGCTGTTATTGAAGGACTTGAGAAAGGAAAACGTGATTTTGGTGTGGGATTCGGGTTGATTGTATGCGGTATGCGTAACATGAAAAATACTCTTGATATGGCAGAACTTGCTGTTAGTTTTAGAGATCAAGGTGTTGTTGGTTTCGATCTTGCAGGTGAAGAGGGCGGCTATCCCCCCAAAAAACATCTTGACGCTTTCGATTATATTAAACAGAAAAATTTCTTCATTACAATACATGCAGGCGAGGCATTCGGTAAAGATTCAATCTGGCAGGCAATTCAAATTTGCGGCGCACACAGAATCGGGCATGCAACAAGATTAATAGAAGATATTATTTTCGATCGTGATGGAAACATTGTTAAACTTGGTGAACTAGCTCAATACATTTTAGACACCCGCCTTCCTCTTGAAATTTGTTTGTTAAGTAATGTTCATACTGGAGCGATCGACAAAATTGAAAATCATCCGTTTATTAAACTTTATAAAGAAAAATTCAGAGTTTTTTTGAATACCGATGACAGACTAATGAGCAATACAACTCTTACAAAAGAATATCTGACTGCAAATGATTTGTTTGGATTAAATTTAGATGATGTAGAAAAACTTAATATAAATGCAATGAAATCTTCATTTGCTTCTCATAAAGAACGACTTCATTATATTTACAATGTGATTAAACCTGGTTATCAGAAAATTAGAGAAAAACTTTTATCCTTAAAGGCAGATTAATGGCAAAACCACTTTTTAAAAATTATAACTATTCTTTTCAGAGACATGAATTAAAGCTTTTGCAGAATTTTTGTAAAACCGTTGTTAAACAGATGTCGGCAGATGAAAAATTCTTTCAGGAAGTTAGAACATTTACTTCTCTTTTAGATAAATTACAATCCGGCGAACCGGAAATAAAACTTACACGCGACGAAAAGACAAAACTTGCATTTAGATTAAAAGAGAACCGCGACAATATGAAGAAGGAAATAAGCAAAGGATTCTTCATTCGCCGCTGGATTTATAAATCTGCCTACAACCAATTCGTTAACATTATTAATAACCATTTTAACGATTAATATTTATGGCAGAAAAAAATATTAAAGCTCCAATAGGAACCCAGCTGAATTGTAAAGGGTGGATTCAGGAAGCTGCACTCCGAATGTTAATGAACAATCTTGATCCTGATGTTGCAGAACGCCCGGAAGATTTAATTGTTTATGGCGGATATGGTAAGGCAGCACGCAATTGGGATTCATTCGATGCAATTGTAAATTCACTTAAAAATCTTGAAAATGACGAAACACTTTTAATTCAGAGTGGAAAACCTGTCGGTATTTTCAGAACCCATTCGGATGCACCAAGAGTAATAATTTCCAATTCTATGTTAGTTCCCGATTGGGCTACCTGGGATGAATTCAGAAAACTGGATGCAAAAGGTTTGATGATGTACGGTCAAATGACTGCTGGCAGCTGGATTTATATTGGAACACAGGGAATTCTACAGGGTACTTATGAAACATTTGCTGAATGCGCACGCCAGCATTTTGATGGATCTTTAAGCGGAAAATTTTTACTCACTGCTGGTCTTGGGGGAATGGGTGGCGCTCAACCTCTAGCTGCAACAATGAACGGTGCTGCATTTCTGGGAATTGATGTAGATCGCTCCCGCATACAAAAAAGAATTGATACTGGCTACATTGATGTTCTTACCGAAAACTTGGACGAAGCTTTGAATATTGTTTTGGATGCAAAAAAAAATAAGAAAGCTCTCTAGGTTGGTTTGGTTGGAAATGCAGGAGAAGTACTTCCCGAGATTTTAGCTAGAAATATTATTCCGGATATAATTACCGATCAAACTTCTGCTCATGATACCCTTAATGGGTACGTTCCAATGGAAATGAGTTTTAAAGAAGCACTTGCTTTAAGAAAATCAGCCCCTTCAAAATATATTCAACTCTCACAAAAAACTATTGTTGAACATGTAAAAGCAATGCTCGAATTTCAAAAGCGAGGTGCTGTTGCGTTTGATTACGGAAATAATATTCGCGGTGAAGCAAAAGAAAATGGTTTGGTAAATGCATTTGATATACCGGGATTTGTACCTGAATATATTCGTCCCCTTTTCTGTGATGGCAAAGGGCCGTTCCGTTGGGCGGCATTAAGCGGCGATCCAAATGATATTTATGAAACAGATAAAGCTGTGCTTGCAACATTCCCTGAAAATGAATCCTTGAAAAGATGGATTGCGATGGCACAAAAAAAAGTTCACTTCCAGGGTTTGCCGGCTAGAATTTGCTGGCTCGGTTATGGTGAACGTGCAAAAATGGGAAGGATTTTTAATCAACTGGTTGCAGATAAAAAAGTAAGTGCACCAATTGTAATTGGAAGAGATCATCTTGATTGCGGAAGTGTTGCATCTCCAAATAGAGAAACGGAAGCTATGAAAGATGGCAGCGATGCTGTTGCAGATTGGCCGATCCTAAATGCTTTACTAAATGCAATTGGAGGTGCCAGCTGGGTTTCTGTTCATCATGGCGGCGGCGTTGGAATTGGCAAATCGATTCACGCAGGAATGGTTGTTGTTGCTGATGGATCCAAAGAAGCCGAAAAAAGATTGGAAAGAGTTCTCACATACGACCCTGGTATGGGAATAATGCGCCATTCGGATGCCGGTTATGAAAGAGCTTTAGATAACGCAAAAAAATTTGGTGTTAAAATTCCAATGATCAAATGATTTTTGATCTTGTATGTTTTCAAAATTAATTAACAAGGAACTAACTCAATGAAAGTACTTATTGCAGACAAATTTCCAGAGAATCATATTCAGACTTTACGTAATTCAGGAATAGAAGTAATATATGAACCAAAACTTGGTGAGAATGATATTCCTAGTAATTTAGATGGAATAAACGCTATTGTTGTAAGATCAACAAATGTAAATGCCAATGCAATTAACAGCGGCAATGATCTTAAACTCGTAATTCGCGCGGGATCCGGTTATAATAATATTGATGTTGCTGCTGCCACGGCAAAGGGTGTTGCGGTTGCTAATACACCAGGCAAAAATTCAATCGCTGTTGCTGAATTAGCAATGGGTTTAATCATTTCTCTTGATAGAAGAATTCCTGATAATGTAAAAGATTTCAATGCCGGTGTATGGAACAAAGCAAAATATTCTAAAGCAGAAGGACTGGCGGGAAAAACTTTGGGAATTATTGGTGTTGGTAATATTGGAAAAGAAATTGCAAAAAGAGCTTCTGCATTTGGAATGAAAGTTATTGGGTATGATGCTTTTAAACAGGAAGGATCCGGGGTTGAGTATGTTGATGATGTAGAAAATTTAATCTCGTCATCAGATATAATCACACTTCATATTCCATCGAATCCGTCTACTAAAGGAATGTTTAATGATAAGTTATTCGGATTAATGAAAAAGGGCGCAATGCTTATTAACACAAGCCGTTCTGAGGTTGTTGATGAAGATGCTTTATTGAAAGCCGTAAAAGAAAAAGGTATTCAAGCAGGAGTAGATGTTTTCAAAGGCGAACCTGAGGGAAAAGATGGTGCGGTATCTTCCAAAATTCAGAATGTAGATGGAATTTATGTAACCCATCATATTGGTGCGTCAACAGAACAAGCCCAGGATGCAGTTGCAGAAGAAACAATTAAAATTATTTTGGAATATCAGAAGAATAAAGTAGTACTGCACTGTGTGAATTAAATTTTTGGTAGAGGCCGTTTTTAACGGCCTTTTTTTATGAAGAGAATTTTACATCAAACATATCATCAATAATTCCGTGATAGTAAACCAATTTAATCAATTCATTCAAAGCATCTTTTTCATTTTGAAGGACATCAAAATATATTGAGCCGATATTTGAAATAATAAACGATCTTGTTTGCGGCGATAAATTCATAATTGCAACACAATTATCAATTCTTTCTTCAATTTTCTGATCGGCACTTTCGATCAAACTCTCAAAATATTTAATAGCTTCCCGGTCCGGTGAAGTAAATACATAATTAACGTAAGGTAATTCCAGCATATCAGAAATTTCATCAGCCAGGCTAATTCCTTTTTCAAAACCTTCGGTAATATAGTTTTGATCTCCGCATATAATATAATTCCTATCTTTCTCAATTCCTGCTGATGTATCCAGAACCAATTCTACCTCGGATGAGTATCTTTCCTGGAAAAGAATTTTTGTAAGAAGGAGTTCGTTCATTGAAACATCGCCTCTTAAAAATATTTCATCAAATGAGTTTTTTCCTTTGACGAAATAGAAAAATGACTGTGAAAGCAGTCCGTCGAAAGATAAACCAAGTTTTGATGAGACAATTAGATTTTGGTTTTTTATTAAATCCAGAGAAGGAATTAGAGCAATCGAATCCGTATTATTTTCCAGTTCTTTTGCAATTAATGATGAAGGTTTATTAATAATTTCAATCCCTTCAGGAAGGATAGTTTGAAAAATGGAAGTGAAAATATTTTGGGGTGCAAAAAGTTTCATCGGTTAAAATTCCTTTTAAAAAAGAAAAAGCCGCTCACACTGAAGCGGCTTTTGCAAAAGTAATTTGTTACTTCTGATTTTTATCTTTAATGCGTGCAGCTTTTCCGGAAAGATTTCTCAAATAGTAAAGTTTTGCTCTTCTAACTTTACCTTCACGGAGAACTTCTATTTTAGCAACTTTTGGTGAGTTAACAGGGAAAATTCTTTCAACTCCAACACCGCTTGCAATTTTTCTAACGGTAAAAGTTTTGCTTAAACCGGCACCGCGCACATTTATAATATCTCCTTCGAAAGGCTGAATTCTTTCCTTTTCACCTTCGATTACTTTTACGTGTACTCTAACATGATCGCCTGCTTTAACTGCAGGAAAATCTGCACGTGATTGATCTTCTAATAATGAACTGATCTTATCCATTGTTTATTACTCCAAGTTATTTATTTTTTTCCAATTCTTTGTTAAACTTTTAGACTGTTCTTCTTTCCAGTCTTTTATTTTTTTTTCGTGCCCAGATAATAAAACCTCAGGAACACATAAACCTTTATATTCCGCCGGCCTTGTGTAATATGGAGCCTCAATTACTTCTCCATCCATTAATGAATCGTTTAATGCTGATTCACTATCATTCAATACACCGGGAATTAATCTTACAACAGAATCAATAATAATCCAGGCCGCAATTTCACCACCGGTTAAAACATAATGTCCAATTGATATCTCATCAGTTGCAAATTTTTCTCTAACTCTATCATCAACACCTTTATAATGACCGGCAATAATCATAATATTATTCAAGAGTGAAAAACGATTTGCCATTTGCTGATCGTATAATTTACCTCCGGGAGAAGGAAAAATTATACGGTCATAAGTTCTTTCACTCATTAATTTTTCAATACATTCAAAGAACGGTTCGGGCTTTAGCAGCATCCCGGGTCCGCCGCCAAACGGCTTATCATCAATAGTTTTATGCTTATCATAAGCATAATCACGAAGGTTATGAACAACAATCTCAACTTTATTTCTCTCTTGAGCTCTTTTAAGAATACTTGTATTAAAAGGGCTATCAAGAGAATCGGGCACAGCGGAAATAATATCAAATCTCATCATCGTATAACAATTCAGAATTGTCTTTCAATTCCATTCTCTTACTTCCCGCATCGAAACATTTTATAAAATCTTTAATTGCCGGAACAGAAATGCGCCTTTTGTCCTTATCCTGAACAATTATTACATCATTTGCAGGATACACAAGAACGTCTTCAATAACTCCTAAAACTTCTCCATTACGAACAACATCACTTCCGATTAAATCGTGAATAAAATATGTATCGTCTGAAAGTTCAACCAGGTTCTCATTATCAACATAAAGTTTTTGACCAAGCAAAAACTCAACGCTTTTATCCGAATCGAAACCGTAAAATTTAAGTATGATACTTTTTTCTATTTCCTTACCATACTCAACCAAAAGTTCTTTCCTCGTGCCAAAAATCTCAACGAACACTTTTTTCAAATCGAAGAACCTATCCTTAAAATCTGAAAAGGATTCGATTTGCACACAACCACCTAAGCCAAAAATTGATCTAACCTTGGCTATTAGAAAAAGATCATCCACTTATAGTACTAATCCATAATTTTAAGAACAACTTTCTTGTGAGCTCTTGAAGCAACTGCAGTAAGTAAGGTTCGCATTGCAATTGCTGTTTTGCCCTGCTTGCCAATAACTTTACCAACATCTTCACTAGCCACTCTAAGAGTTAATTCGAGAGTAGTTTTATCTGCATAGGTTTCCTGAACTTTAACATTTTCAGGATGATCTACGAGATGCTTGGCGATGAATTCTATAAATTCCTTCATATAGTACCTAACTTTAGAATGCAGGGTACTGTTACAATGTGCAAGCCGCTCAAGTAGACACGTCAACTATCAGAAGCCGTACCCTTTATGCTTCCGAAGCACTCTGAGATTTTTCTTTTTCTAAAGCTTTCTTAGATTTTTTCTTATCGGCTTTCTTTTTCATTTTAGCTGCAAGATTAGCGTCTTTCATTTTTTTGAAATCTTCAACTTTTGCAGCAACTTCATCTTCTTTCAAACCTTTTTTAGTTAATTCTTTTTTCAAAAGAATTCCCTGGGCTGATAAAAGATTTTTAACTGTGAGTGTTGGTTGAGCACCTACACCTAACCAATACAATGCGCGCGATTCTTTAATTTCTACTGTAGCAGGATCAGTCTTTGGATTATAAAGACCAATAGCTTCAATAAATTTACCATCTCTTGGCGAACGTGAGTCAGCAGCAACTAATTTGTAAATAGGCTGCCTTTTCTTTCCCATTCTTCTAAGTCTTAACTTAACTGCCAATTTAGTTATTCCTCCTGTTAGAATTAATTTAGTCTAAAATTTTTTGTATTTGGTAGCGAGAATTTACCCGCATTTTTATTAATCATTTTCATCATTTGCTGCATCTGTTCAAATTGCTTTATCAATCTATTCACTTCCTGGATCGAATTTCCACTTCCTCTTGCAATTCGTTTACGTCTGCTTCCGTTAAGAATTTTTGGATTCGTTCTTTCAGTTTTTGTCATCGATTGAATTATTGATTCAACTTTGACTAATTGCTTATCATCCACATCAGCATTTTTCAACTGGCTTCCAATACCCGGCAGCATTCCAAGTAATGATTTAAGCGAGCCCATTTTCTTAATCATCTTTATCTGCTTAAGGAAATCATCGAAATCAAATTTATTCTCACGGAATTTTTTCTCAAGATCCTCTGCTTCTTTTTCATCAACCTGCAACTGAGCTTTTTCAACAAGAGAAATAACATCTCCCTTGCCTAAAATTCTTCCGGCCATTCTTTCCGGATAAAACAATTCAAGAGTATCTAGTTTTTCGCCCATGCTTACGAACTTAACCGGGCGGTCAACGACAGCTCTTACAGAAAGAATACATCCTCCGCGAGAATCACCATCCATTTTAGTAAGAACAATTCCATCAAACTCAACTTTTTCATGAAAAGCTCTTGCCTGATTAACCGCATCCTGTCCAACCATTGAATCTATAACAAACAATGTTTGTGTTGGATTCACTTTGGATTTAATTTCTGCAGCTTCATTCATCATTTCATCATCAACATGCAGTCTTCCTGCTGTATCGATGATTACAGTATTGATGTTGTTTTCCTTAGCATATTTGAGAGATTCAACAGCAATTTTTACCGGATCGTTGCTATCATCAATAGAAAATACAGGTGCATTTATCTGCGAACCCAGAATCTTCAATTGACTTCTAGCAGCGGGACGGTAAACGTCGGCAGCAACTAAAAGAACATTTCTTTTTTTATCTTTAAGATATTTTCCAAGTTTAGCGCTGAATGTAGTTTTACCACAACCCTGAAGTCCAATCAGCATAATCACCGTTAAACCAGATGGATTAAGCTGTAGCTCAGAACTATTACTTCCAAGTAATTCTACTAATTCATCATAAATGATCTTAGTAATCAATTGACCTGGAGTAACTGAAGTTAAAACTTCAGTGCCTAAAGATTTTTCCTTTACTTTTTCGATAAAATCTTTGGCTACTTTATAATTTACATCAGCATCCAAAAGAACGCGTCGAATCTCGCGTAATGTATCTGCGATATTCGACTCACTAATCTTACCCTGACCAGTTATCTTTTTAAGCGCTTTCTCAAGTTTCTCCGTCAATTCATCAAGCATCAGACACCGATCCTAATTAAAGATAACAAAAAGGTATTGCATTTCAAATTTTTAACTTTCCTTGAGGGCATTCGCTCCGGAAACAATTTCCAAAATTTCAGTAGTAATTGCAGCCTGGCGTTTACTATTATAAGTCAAATTCAAAGAACGTATAAGTTCTTTTGCATTTTCAGTCGCCATATCCATTGCTGTCATTCGCGCACCCAATTCAGCAGCATAAGAATCAAGCAATACCCTCCACATCTGAGCATTAAGATGTTTAGGAAGCAATGTTTCTATAATACGCGCCTTATTAGGTTCATAAATAAAATCAACTTGTTTGGATTCATCTTTATGAGAATCAAACGGCAAAATAGGAATCAATTGTTCGGCTACAGTCTTTTGCTGAATTACTGACTTAAACTCATTATAAACTACAATTACTTTGTCGATCTCGCCATTTAAATATTTTGTAGTAAGATCTTTTACCAAACCGGAAGCGAATTCAAATTTGAGATTAGAAAAAATTCCTGGGTGGGAACCAATAACCGGATAATTTCTTTTTGTAAAATAATCGTTGCCTTTTTTACCAAGGCAATAAATCATCAAATTATTCTGATCAAAAAATGGAGCCAAATCGGTTTTAATCATTTCTTCAACAGATCTAATTACATTCATGTTGAAGCCGCCACATAAACCGCGGTCGGAAGTTACAACAACCAGCGCAACTTTTTTTACTTCTCTTTCAACAAACAATGGATTATTGAAATTCTTTTCTATGGCTAATAAATTCTGAAGAACTTCAGAAATTTTTCTTGAATAAGGACGTGCATTAATAATATTTTCCTGTGCACGACGCAGTCTTGCAGCAGCAACCATTTTCATTGCTTTTGTTATCTGCTGTGTGCTCTTTACACCAACTATTCTGCGTTTTATATCGCGTAATGTAGCCATTTATTTTATTCAGCTCTTCTTAAATTTAGCAATAAATTCTTCAGCCGCTTTTTTAATCAACTGAACAGTATCATCTTTTAATTCTTTTGTTGTTCTAATGTTTTCATAAATTGCCGGGTATTTCAACTCTGCAAATTCATGAAATTCCTTTTCGAATCTTTTAACATCACTAACTTCGATTGATTCAAAGAAATTATTTGTTCCTAAGTAAACACTTACTACTTCTTTATCAACAGGAACCGGAACGTATTGACCTTGTTTTAGTAATTCAACAAGACGTGCACCTTTATCAAGTGTTCTCTTTGTTGCTTTATCAAGATCGGATCCAAATTTCGAAAATGCTTCCAACTCACGGTACTGAGCTAAGTCAAGTTTCAAAGAGCCAGCAACTTTTTTCATCGCTTTAATTTGTGCATTACCGCCAACACGCGATACTGAAATACCAACGTTAATAGCGGGACGAACACCAGCATTGAATAAGTTTGGCTCGAGGTAGATCTGTCCATCAGTAATAGAAATTACGTTTGTAGGAATGTAAGCAGAAACGTCACCCTGCTGAGTTTCAATAATTGGTAATGCGGTTAAACTTCCTCCGCCTAAATCTTCACTTAATTTTGATGCACGTTCCAATAAACGTGAATGGAGATAGAACACGTCACCAGGATAAGCTTCGCGTCCTGGAGGTCTTCTCAACAATAATGAAAGTTCGCGGTAAGCAGCAGCTTGTTTCGAAAGATCATCAAACACAACTAATGCATGTCTTCCGCTGTCTCTAAAATATTCACCAAGTGTTGAACCTGAATATGGCGCAATATATTGAAGCGGCGCAGGTGTTGATGCTGGAGCTGAAACAACAGTTGTATATTCCATCGCGCCAGCTTCTTCTAGTTTTGCAACTACCTGAGCTACTGTAGAATTTTTTTGTCCAATAGCTACATACACACAGTAAACAGGTTTAATTCCATATTTTTTAGCTTCTTCTGTGTGAGTATATTTTTGATTGATTATTGCATCAATTGCAACAGCTGTTTTTCCTGTCTGGCGGTCACCAATAATAAGTTCGCGCTGGCGGCGTCCAATAGGAATCATAGCATCAACGGCAACAATACCAGTCTGCAAAGATTCTTTTACCGGGTTACGCTGAATAACACCAAGGGCTTTTCTTTCAATTGGAGAATATTTCTCAAATTGAATTTTGCCCTTGCCGTCAAGCGGCTGGCCAAGAGGATCAACAACTCTGCCTAAAAGTTTTTCGCCTACAGGGAATGAAGCAACACGGTTTGTTCTTTTTACCTGATCACCTTCTTTAATCAATGAGCTCTCGCCAAACAATACAGCACCAACACTATCTTCTTCGAGGTTAAGAACCATTCCCATAACGCCGTTTGGAAACTCAACAAGTTCACTGGCCATTACTTTTGATAGCCCATAAACGCGAGCAATACCATCACCGACCTGAAGAACCGTTCCAACTTCGTAAACATCAACTTCGTTTTCGAAACCGGAAAGCTGTTTTCTCAGTATCGCAGAAATTTCATCGGGTCTTATTTCCGCCATTTTCTTTTTCTCCCGTAGGAATCCCGTTTAATCCGGGATATTTAATTTTTCTAGTTATTTGAAATACTTATTTCTTCTGAAAATTTCTTACGCAACAAACTAAGCTGGTGTTTTATGGAAGAATCATAAACAGTATCGCCAACTTTGGCAATAAAACCGCCTATAATTTTTTCATCAACAAAATAATTTGATTCAACAGTTTTCTTAGTCTGATTTTCTAGCTTTGTAGTAATTTTCTTTTTTACCGTATCTGTTAATTCTACTGCAGATACAATATTTGATCTTATGATACCTTCCTTCTTATCTCTCAAATTCATAAACTCTTTGAAGATTTCAAAAAGAATATCTTCTCTTCCCTTTTCAATCACAAACTCCAGAAATTTTTCTGTTTCGGAAGCAATTTTTTGGGAAAAGATTGAAGATATCAATTTTGTTTTTTCAGATGATTTAACAACAGGACTCTTCAATACTGCACGCAATTCTTTGCTTGATTCCAGGGCATTGTAAACCAGCTCGGCATCTTTTGCAATTTTACTATAGATTTTTTTCTCTTCAGCTAATTGCATTAAAGAATTTGCATAACGATATGAAACTCGATAAACACTCATCAGTTTTTGTTCATCTCATCTAAATATTTGTCAACCAATTTAATTTGCTGTTTCTTATCAAGGTTCTCTTTTAAAATCTTTTCTGCAGCGTTGATTGCTATATCTGCAACCTGATCTTTAAGTTTATTAAATGCGTCGGCATTTTTTCTTTCAATTTCAGCTGCTGCATCCTCAATCATTTTCTTTGCAGTTTGTTTGCTCTCATCAAGGATCTGAGTTTTTAATTTTTCAGCGTGTTCTCTGCTCTGATCAATAATTTTCTGTGCTTCTTCTTCAGCTTTAGCCATGCTTGATTTATTTTCAGCGATCAATTTTTCAGCTTCTTTGCGAGCATTTTCAGCTTTTTCAAGAGATTCTTTAATAAGATTTTCTCTTTCATTTAATGAATTAAGAATCGGCTTCCACGCAATCTTTTTTAATACAAATAAAAGAAAAAGGAATGTTACCACGGTCCATAAAATTAAACCGGGATTAACATCAAGCGGGCCGCCTTGAGCTTCTCCACCGCTGAAGGTAAACAACAATAAGTAGCTTAGCAAGTTCATTTCTTATTCCTAATGAAAGAGTAAAATATTTTACTTAAGTGCCAATAAAATACAGATAACCAATGCAAACAATGAAATACCTTCAATAAGAGCTGCGGCAATAATCATAGATGTTCTGATATCACCTGCTGCTTCTGGCTGACGGCCGCTAGCTTCCATTGCAGAACTAGCTAATTTTCCAATACCGAATGCACCACCGATAACTGTTAAAGCTGCGCCCAAACCGGCTGCTAAATAAACGAATTCCATTTGAATCCTCCTTTATAACGTTTAATAAAATTAATGCTCTTGATGATATGCCATTCCAATGAACAGCGACGATAACATTGTAAAAATATAAGCTTGCAGTAAGGCTACCAAGACTTCAAGCAAGAAAATAAATAACGCAAATGCAATCGATACAGGAACTACAACATACGTATGCAAAATAAAAATCAAACCAAGCAAAGCAAGAATAACAATATGGCCGGCGGTCATATTTGCAAAAAGACGAATAGCCAATGCAAATGGTTTTGTAAATAAACCAAGCAGCTCAACAACAAACATTATTGGAATTAACCAAGCCGGTAATCCGTGAGGCAACAATCCTTTTATATAACCGAACACTCCGTTCTTCATCATTCCCCCTGCCTGAATTACAACAAAAGAAATTGTTGCAAGTGTTGCAGTTACAGATATATTTCCTGTTGCAGTTGACCCGTAAGGAATCAATCCTAAAAAATTACATGTAAGAATAAAAAAGAACACAGTTAAGAGATAAGGAAGAAATTTTTCGTAACCTTTTCCAATATTCGGTTTTGCAATTTCATCTCTTACAAATAAAATCAAAGTTTCAGTTAAGTTTGTAACCCCTTTGGGAACAAGTGATTTTTTGTATGACTTGGAAACTTTTACAAATGTTAAAATCAAAAACAGAACTGCAATCCACATAAACACAACATGTTTCGTAATCGAGATATCCATTCCCCAAAGATGAAATTGAGGAAGATGAATTGATCCAAAAGGTTCAAGACTAATTTCTCTCGCATCAAGTACATGATGCATAATCCAGCTGGTATCGGTCTTTTTAGCCGCTTCACCAACTGTTTTTACGGTATCTGTAACAGTATTAGGATTCGAAAACCACATTTATATCAGTTTTTCCTTTTGATTAAGGAGTCTTTTACTATACCAATTTCAAAAATTAACAGAAATACGTACCAAATTAAGAGTCCAAATATAAATGCATATTGATCAACTTTCAAATAAAACAATGTTAGAAAAACTAATAAAAGCACTAAAAAAAGGCGCCCCACCATACCCCCCAAAACCAATTTAAGGAATATTTTATTCGATTTATTTACTGAAAATATCACCGAAAATGAGAATAATAAGAAATTAGCAAGTGCAATTCCGGAAGAAATTAGAATTGAGGCAGCAGATTTAAATGAAATAAACTTAGCTGCTCCTAAAAAAATTAACAAAAATACCAGAAACGCGGAAATTATAAGTGCAATCCTAATCTTTTTTTCCATTTTTTTGCCGGTTATTGAGATTAATTACAGATTTTATAAAATTATAAATCCCTGCAGCAGATCCGGTGAAAGAAAAGATTAAAATAAAAAGAGGAGTTGAATGAAATTTTTCATCAAGCCATCTCCCAAGGAAAAACATTAATACAACAGTAGCGGCTAATTGTGTTCCTAAACCAAGGTAAGGTCCAATTTCTTTATATGAATGGGAAATTTTTCTGAAAGAATTGTCATCATTATCCATAATTTAATGACCGGTATTTTCCATCTGGCTATTTCCATGAAATACTGCACCTTCTTCAATAATAAGTACCTTTGTAACCAGATCACCTGAAAGAACGGCTTTGGATTCGAGTCTAAGTTTTTCTTCGGCCTTTACTTTTCCTTTTAATTTACCATTCATTATTATATTCGTAGCCTTTACTTCGCCAAGTAAATTACTTGTATCACCAATTGTTAAATTCCCATTTATACTAACATTTCCCTTCACATTACCATCAATTCTTACATTACCTTCGCTAAAAATATTTCCTTCAATTCTCACACTGCTGCTAATGATACTAACATCTTCAATTATCAAATCTTTTTTTGCCATAAAACTACTCCTACTTAATTAATAAACTTTGCGGGTCAACGGCTTTACCTTGATGCCAAATTTCAAAATGCAAATGCTGCCCGGTTGTATTTTTACCCGAATTTCCGCTAAGAGCAATTAACTCTCCCTGGGTAACAATGTCGTGATCTTTCTTTATTAAAGATGAACAATGTTTATAATAACTAATATAATTATCACTATGCTGAATAATGATCATGTAACCATAGTCAACGGTGTAATCTGAAAAAATCACCAATCCGCCGGCTGTTGCATAAACTGGAGAACCGGATCTAATTCCGTAATCAATTCCAAGATGCCCTGTTGATGCATCAAACTTTTGTGTTACCAATCCTTGTGCGGGTTCAAAAAAAATAATTTTGCTCGAATTGGAATTGCTTTGAAACAATTTTTCAAAAAGTAATTTGACTACACCAAATATATTCCCCTCTATTTTCAATTTTTTATTAATTGGTCTTCTTAAGGTATCATAAAGCGGATTCTTAGAATTAATAGAATCTTTTTGTGCCAGTTTTATTGCGTATTTCAGCCGTTCACTTGAAGAGGAAATCGTTTGAAGTTCCTGTGTAAGAACTAAAACTCTGTTCTGTAATTTTTCAATTTTTTCGTTCTGTGCCCGAATAGCAGAATTATCAACCACAAATAACATATCTTTCAATGGTGTAGATGAGAGAATTAAAATTAAAATTAGCCAGCTGGCAATTGTGTATAGAGAAACATATAATAATCCTTGCAGCAAACTTACTTTGTAACGCTTGGTAGCAACAATGGGTAAGTTTGGTGTTATAAATACTGAAGAATTTTTAATTGTATCTAAATTCAACCACTTCATTATTTTCTCTCAAGGAATGAACAAATATAAAAATTTGATGTTACTTAAACAGTAATAATTTGTTTGAGTTTCTGGAAAACTTGCTGTGGTTTTAGATTAACTGCACAATCAAATGTTTTTTCGGGACATTTATTGTGCCCATGAATTCCGAATGGTTTACATTTCAAGTTATCATAAGAAACAAATGCACTTTTTTGATTATACGGATAGAATCCAAATGAGGGTACAGTTGAGCAGTAAATTGTAAGAACCGGAATGCCGGCAACCATAGCAAGATGTGTTGGAGCACTATCATTACAAATTAACGCAAAACATTTTT
>DAIEQP010000239.1 GCA_027347805.1 Ignavibacteria bacterium
TGAAGCTATAACTTTATTTTTTCAATCGGTTTTTTCGATTGTTAAAGTAATTTTACTTTCCAAATTTTTTGTAAGGCTGCCAAAAGTTGAACCGGGACAAGAATGTGTTATCCTTGGGAACGGACCTTGTTTAACTAAAGACCTGGAACTACACCGAGATTTTATAATACAACGAAAAAAACTTTGTGTTAATTTGTTTGCTTTCTCCGATGAATACACAAAGATTAAACCAGAATATTACGTTTTGGCTGCCCCGGAATTCTGGCTGAAAAACACTACCGGGTTTCATAAAAACCAAAGAACCAAACTTGCTAATTTTATTTATGAGCGCACATCATGGCAAATGAAATTGCTGATTCCTTTTGCGGCAAAAAACTGTGGCCTTGTTAATAAAATAATATCTAATCCAAATGTGGAAATAATTTATTTCAATCAAACACCGGTTGAAGGATTATCTTTTTTGAACAAAAGAATGTTTAATTCAAACCTGGGGATGCCGCGCCCCCATAATGTTTTAATACCTTCAATATTTCTTTCATTAAATCTTGGCTTTAATAAAGTATTTATTTTCGGTGCAGATCATTCCTGGCATGAAGAGATCCGGGTTGATTTTTCAAATAATGTAACAGTTAACCATCAGCATTTCTTCGAAAAAAACGAAACGCGTTTTGCCATGTATAAACTAGATGGGAAAGAATACCGTATCCACGATATTTTTAGAAAGCTGCATTTTGCATTTAAGGGTTACTTTATATTGGCAGACTATGCAAAATTTAAAAATGCCAAAGTTTATAACGCAAGTTCAAAAAGTTACATCGATGCATTCGAGAAAATCTCTTTATAAGCTAATTGTTTCCGATCTTAAATTTTTTCCATCAAAAACCAATTTAAATCATCCTGCGGAAAATTATTGTCACGATGATAAGCAAATCCATAGTTAACAAGTTTAAGATCACTAAAATTATCGAGCATATCTCCTGCAAAATCCCTTTTGAATAATTTGTTGCTGAAGCCGCGGTAAGGAATTTCTACCGGATTGGGGTTATAGTATTCAATAAGACAAATATACCTGCTAGATGAATCATATATGGTTCTGTAAAGAGATGAAAGTTCTTCCGGACTTATGTGAATGAGTACGCCTTTGGTTAAGACAAATGAGTGTTTTTGCACATCAGAAACCCGAAGGGCAGAATTATTAATTACATTTATCCATGATTGTTGTGAGAGAACTTCACAAGCTGATTTATTTATTTCGATAGCAGTATATTTTGAATCAGGCAGCAGCTTTTTTAATGCCAATAAATTCATTCCAATGTTTGCGCCAATTTCCAAGACGCTGTTAACACCTGTTGTATGTGATAGAATTTGAGAGAATAAACTTATGTTTGATGCAAGTAATTGATCTGATGAGTTTCTCTGCGCATATTCATTCCCAAAATTTCCGCTCCAAAATTCTTCCTGTTCAGTCTTAAATTTCATTTCAAATGTTCCTTTAAATGATTGCCAGTTCTTATTTCCGGTGGATTAATTTAAATTATTTTATGACTCAAAACTAATTATGCAATGATTATTCACTTAATCGAATCTTGTTTATATTAATGTCAGAAGTTTATCTGTTTTATTTCAAATTCGAGAAGACCTTAATGATTCGTAAACTGGCAGGCAAAATAAAAAACTCTTCGTTTAGCAAAAAATATCTTGAACCAATTCTTGCTGATTTGCTGGAAGATGGATTTCATTTTGATAAAACTGTTATCGGTAATTTCAAAGATTCTTATGGAAACAATTATGATCTTTCTGCCGGACTTAGGAACAAAATAAAACCGGGCTGGCAGGCAATGTTTGATGAATCAAAACAGAATTATATTCCCAAAGCATCCGAAGCGAAAATAAATCTTATTGCTGCAAAACGGCACATTAAAAATCTAAAATCCAGCTTAAACAGTTATGGAATCAGCCTAAATAAAAAATCTATTCTTGAAATTGGCTGTTATAATGGAATGAAAACTATGCTGCTGGGATTGGAAGATTGTTCAAGTGTTACCGGTTCCGATGTTACTTTTTATTATGAAAAGCAGAGCGATAATCAAAATCTGAATGTTGATTCACACTTAACTCGTCTTCGTAATTCCATGAAAACCCTTTTTGATGAGAAACAAAAATCTAACATTGATTCCAAAGTTGTTTTTGTTGAGGACGATATCACAAATTCTGCTCTGCAGGAAGAATCATTTGATATTCTATGCAGCTGGGAAACACTTGAACACATTACAGATATTGAAAATGCGTTTT
Source organism: Ignavibacteria bacterium (assembly GCA_027347805.1). Classification (GTDB taxonomy): domain Bacteria; phylum Bacteroidota; class Ignavibacteria; order Ignavibacteriales; family Melioribacteraceae; genus Stygiobacter. The sequence continues at coordinate 2,293 of DAIEQP010000239.1, forward strand.
CTAACATGCGCAGAATTCTAAAACCGGGCGGAATTGCTTTTCACGAATACAATCCTTTTTATAGTCTAAACGGGGGCCATAGTTTATGTACACTTGATTTTCCTTGGGGACACTGCCGCTTGGATGAAAAAGATTTCCTTCGGTACATCACTGAAATTCGACCTGATGAACTAGGGCTTGCATCAAGTTTCTATCTTAACAGCTTGAACCGCATGACGATAAATAACCTTCGGACATATTCTTCAAATGCCGGCCTCAAAATAGTTGCGTTGATACCATTTGTAAAAAAAGCACATCTAAATGTTTATACTTGGCAGGCTCTTAAAGATACTTCCCGACATTATCCAACTACTGAGGTTGTTGATCTGGTTTCGCCGGTAGTATGGGTAATACACCAGAAAATATAACGGGGATTGAATTCCTCTTAATATCAAAGAAAGATTTTTCCTAAATTTGTTATTGTTATAACATGAGGTAACATGGACGGCAAGACCATTTTTATTACCGGCGGAACGGGATCGTTCGGTAAAAAATTTATTGAAACAGTACTTAACCGATATAATCCTAGAAAAATAATTATTTTCAGCCGCGATGAATTAAAACAATTCGAAATGCAGCAGAGCCCCCGTTTTAAAAAAGAGGGTGCTTTAATAAGATATTTTATTGGGGACGTCCGTGACAAGGAAAGACTAATTCGCGCAATGACTGGCGTTGATATAGTTATTCATGCGGCTGCATTAAAGCAGGTTCCCGCGGCAGAATACAATCCCTTTGAAGCAGTAAAAACAAATGTTATCGGCGGGCAGAATGTGATTGATGCTTGTTTTGAAACTGGTGTAAAAAAAGTAATTGCCCTCAGCACAGATAAAGCTGCCGCACCAATAAATCTTTATGGAGCAACAAAATTAACTTCGGACAAACTTTTTGTCGCGGCTAACAACTATAAAGGAATTCACGATATAAAGTTTTCGGTCGTTCGTTATGGAAATGTAATGGGAAGCCGCGGTTCGGTTATTCCGTTTTTTATGGAAAAGAAAAAAACTGGTGTTCTTCCCATAACAGATGAAAGAATGACACGATTTAATATTACGCTTCAGGAAGGTGTTGACTTCGTACTTAATTGTCTAAATGTAATGTGGGGCGGAGAACTTTTTGTCCCGAAGATTCCCTCTTACAAAATTCTTGATGTTGCAAAAGCAATAGCACCCGATGCTAAATATGAAACTGTTGGTATCAGACCGGGTGAAAAACTTCACGAAGAAATGATAACCGAAACTGATGCCATTAACACAATTGAATTTGAAGATTATTATGTTATCCTTCCTTCAACACAGATTTGGAATACTGAAAAGTTTAGAATGGAAAGCAACCATAAACCCGGCTCAACGTGTAAATTCGGGTTTAGCTATAATAGCGGAAGCAATGAAAAATTCCTGTCGGTTGATGAAATAAAAAAATTGATTATTGAAAATGTTGACGGCGCGTCTGCGATTTATGGAGATTAAGTTTGAGTGATAAAGTTTATTCATACGGTAAACAGACAATTGATGAGCAGGATATTGCAGCGGTTGTGGAAGTATTAAAATCCGATTGGCTAACTCAGGGTCAAACTGTTTCAAATTTTGAAAACGCATTAGCAGAAAAGTTCGGAAGCTCCTACGCTGCTGTCGCATCAAGTGGAACCGGAACACTTCATCTTATTGCAAAAGCACTCGGGTGGAGTAAAGATGATATTATTATAACTTCGCCGATTACATTTTTAGCAAGCGCAAATTGTGCCGTATATGTCGGGGCTACACCTGATTTTGTTGATATCGATTCTTCTTCGTATACAATTGATCCCAATAAATTAGAGGACAAACTAAAATCATATCTTCATCAGAACAAAAAAGTTAAAGCGGTTGTCGCTGTTGATTACGGCGGTCATCCATGTGATTGGATAGCCCTCAAAACGCTGCAGACTAAATATGGATTTCAGCTGGTAAATGATTTTTGCCATGCACTTGGTGCCGAATACAAAAACGATATAAAATACGCAGTGAAATATGCGGATGCAGTTAACCTGAGTTTTCACCCAGTTAAACATATTACAACCGGTGAGGGCGGTGCAATTTTATCTAACGATTCCAATTTCGACAAAAAAATAAAATCGTTAAGAACTCATGGAATGATAAAGGATGAAAATGTTCTGATCGAAAAAAATAATGGCCCCTGGTATTATGAAATGCATGAACCTGGATTTAACTACAGGCTCACAGATATGCAGTGTGCACTTGGTTTATCTCAGCTTAAAAAGCTGGATTTATTTTTAGAAAAAAGAAGAAAAATTGCCGAATATTATAATCAAGCACTTAAAGATGATAATAGATTAATCATTCCTTCGGTATCTGAAAATGTTAATCACGCATATCATCTTTATGCTTTGCAAATCAAATTCGATTCTCTTTCAGTATCAAAGAAAGAATTTTTTGCACGATTAAAAGCAAAAAGAATCTTAGGACAGGTGCATTATATTCCGGTTCATCTGCAGCCATTTTATAAAAATAATTTCGGATTTAAGTTCGGGGATTTTCCAATCGCCGAAAGATTTTATGCATTCGAAATTTCGATACCAATGTATCCAACTCTAGAAGAGGAAGATTTGAATTATATCTCCTCTACAATTATCCAAACCTTGAATGAGTGTGAATGAAAGTATCCATTATTACAGAAGGATACCACAATACCGGTTATGGTCACATAACAAGATGCCTCTCGCTGTATCAGGCTTTTGAGATCAGGAATATTATCCCGACTTTTTATGTCAACGGAGATGAGCCAAGCAAAGAATTTTTAAAAGACACAAATTTCCAAATAATTAATTGGCTCGAAAATCAAACCGAATTATTTCACAAAGTAAAAGACAGCGATGTTATAATTGTTGATTCATATAAAGCTGAAAAAGAATTTTACGATCATATTTCAATGCTTACCCCATCCCCCGTTTTTCTTGATGATACTCTAAGAATTAATTATCCGTCAGGTATAATTTTAAACGGCGGAATTAATGCTGAGGCAATGAATTATCCCAAACGGGATGATTTGATTCTTGCTCTTGGCACCAGGTTTACTCCAATTAGAAAAGAGTTTTGGGAGGTTATAGATAAACCTCTCCGTGTTGAAATGCAGACTGTACTTATAATTTTCGGCGGGCAGGATGTGCAGAACTTAACACCCCGAATAATGAAAATATTTTCGCGCAACTTCCCGAATTTCAAAAAGAAAATAATTATTGGAAGCGGCTTTACAAATCAGGACCAGATATACGAAGCAAAAGATGACTCTACAGAACTATATTATGCACCCTCTGCACAGGAATTAATTAAAATAATGTCTGATTGTGATCTAGCAATTAGTGCGGGAGGACAGACAATTAATGAACTTGCCCGGCTTGGAATTCCAACTGTTGCTATTGCTGTTGCAGATAATCAGATTCCACACTTAAATGGATGGCTTAAAGAAAAATTTCTTTTGGCAGAATTAACTTACACACAGCCAAATCTCGAACACAGATTATTGCTCGTCTTAAATCATTTGAAAAAAAAATCTGTGCGTGATGCTGTCTCCAAAATTGGAAGACAAAGAATCGATGGCGGCGGGGCAAGAAGAATAGCACAATTCCTTGTAGAAAAAACCGCCGGTAAAAATGGTTATTATTTCAGAAATGTAATTGCCAAAGATGCTTCAATGATTTTTAATTTATCCAACGATAGACTTGTTAGAGCAAATTCAATCAACCAGGAATCTATTAAATGGAGCGATCACCTTGATTGGTTTACAGGAAAATTAATGGATGACGACTGCATTTTACTTGTTGCATTTACTACCTCAGATAAATTCATTGGTCAGGTTCGTTTTGAAATTAAGGGTTATTATGCGGAAGTTAATATCAGCCTTGATAAAGATTTTAGAGGAAAGGGTTATTCTAAAAGCCTGATATTTAACGCCAGCTATAAATGTTTTCATTTAAAACCAAATGTTGGACACATACTGGCTTATATTCGTCCGCAAAATTCTTTTTCTATAAAAGCATTTAGCAAAGCGGGCTATGTTCCGTTCCAAAAAGAAAAAATAAATGATGAAGAATATTTCGTATTAAAACTGAAGCGGTAACTATGGAACTATCAATTGGAAAACATAAGATAGGCGATGAACAAAAAGTTTTTATTATTGCAGAACTCTCCGCCAACCATGGGCATAATTTTGACACTGCTGTAAAAACAATTCACGCGGCAAAAGAGGCGGGTGCAGACGCAATTAAACTGCAAACTTATACACCCGATACAATCACCATTGACTGCGACAATAAATATTTCCAGGTTAATCAAGGTACAATCTGGGATGGAACAACTCTTTACAAACTTTACCAGAGTGCTTACACTCCATGGGAATGGCAGCCCAAACTAAAAAAGATTGCCGAAGATATCGGCCTTGAATGTTTTTCCTCTCCATTTGATAACTCTGCTGTTGATTTTCTTGAGAAGATGAATGTGCCGGCATATAAAATTGCTTCTTTTGAAATAGTTGATATTCCCTTAATCGAATACACGGCTCAAAAAGGAAAACCAATTATTATCTCAACTGGAGTTGCTACGGAAGAAGATATTCAGTTAGCAATTGAAACTTGTTTAACCGCCGGCAATAATCAAATTGCTCTTCTCAAATGCACATCCGAATATCCGGCGGCTTTTGATGAAATAAATCTTAAAACCATTCCTTATTTAAAAAGTAAATTCAATGTCATTGCCGGTTTATCCGACCATACTTTAGGATCGAGTGTTGCGATTGCTGCTTCAGCTATCGGCGCCAGTATAATAGAAAAACATTTTATTCTTGATAGGAATATTGGTGGGCCCGATGCTTCCTTCTCAATGGAACCGTCTGAATTTAAACAAATGGTAGAAGCGATTAGAACTGTTGAAAAAGCAATGGGAGAAGCGACATTACATTTGTCAGACAAAGTAAAAAAGAGCAAAAACTTTGCCCGTTCACTTTTTGTTGTTAAAAATATTAAGGCCGGCGAACTGCTGACTCCTGAAAATGTAAAGTCAATTCGTCCGTCAAACGGAATGCATCCAAAATTTTTCAATGATGTAATTGGTCACAAAGCAAAAGTTGATATAGAAAGAGGAACTCCGTTAACTGGAGATTTAATTGAGTAAAATTTTACCTGACAAAAAAATATCAGCTATAATTCAGGCCAGAATTGGTTCAACCCGTTTACCCGCCAAAGTTTTAAAAAATCTTTGCGGCAAACCAATTTTATGGCACGTTTGGAATCGTTTAAAACAAGCCCGAAACATTGATGAAATAATTATCGCCACAACAACGTTACCTGAAGATGATGATATTCAGTTCTTCTGCGAACAAAATGGAATTTTGTTTTCGCGCGGAAGTTCTGATGATGTTTTAAGCCGGTACTATGACGCAGCTAAAAAATTTCACGCTGATATAATAATCAGAATAACGGCAGATTGCCCGTTGATTGATCCACTAGTTGTTGATAATACAATTGCACTGTTCGCTTCTCAAAATTGTGACTATGCAAGCAACTGTATTAAAAGAACTTTTCCAAGAGGATTTGATACAGAAGTGTTCTCATTTTCTGTCCTTGAGAAAACATTTCACGAAGCAAAAGAAAAACCAGAACGAGAACATGTAACGCCTTACATTTACAATCATCCGGAAATTTTTTCTATTGGCAGTTATACAAATTCAGTTGATTGGTCTTATCACCGGTGGACGGTTGACACCCCTGAAGACTTTAAATTAATAGAGGAAATTTATAATTCGCTATACAATCACGAACAGTATTTTGAGTTTGATGATATATTGAAATTATTTTCCGACCGTCCGGAATTATTCTATATCAATCATGAGATTGAGCAGAAAAAATTAGGTGAATAGCTGTCAGGTATTCGAAGCTTGTAATTTTTCTGTTCTGTCGGCAAGTTTTAATTTTTCAATCAAATCGTGCATTTCTCCTTCGATAACATCAGACAGATTGTAGAGTGTTAAACCGATTCTATGATCCGTAACGCGATTCTGCGGAAAATTATATGTTCTGATTTTATCACTTCTATCGCCGCGGCCAACCATTGATTTTCTCTGGGCAGCAATTTCACTTGTCTGCTCTCTCATTTTCATATCATACAATCTTGCTTTCAAAACCTTCAGCGCTTTCTGCCGGTTCTTTAATTGTGATCTTTCATCCTGGCATTGAACAACCAATCCCGTTGGAAGATGTATAATACGAATTGCTGTTTCAACTTTATTTACATTCTGGCCACCGGCACCGCCGCTTCTAAAAACATCAATTCGCAAATCATTCGGATTTATATCAACTTCTACATCTTCAACTTCGGGCAAGACAACAACAGATGCAGCCGAAGTATGAACTCTTCCGCTGG
>DAIEQP010000253.1 GCA_027347805.1 Ignavibacteria bacterium
GATGAGGTTAAATTTGTAATTGGTGATAGAAAAGACTATGAATGGACAAAAGAAATTATGAACAAATATAATCTGGGGGAAAAATGCTCGATACTGTTTTCAACTGTATTCGGTAAATTGGATCCTTCTATTTTAGTTAAATGGATTCTGGAAGATAATCTGAATGTCAGATTTCAGCTTCAGCTACATAAATTTATTTGGGAACCAAGCGCAAAAGGTGTTTAATGAAAATTGCTAAAGAATTTCATTGGGAAATGGGGCACAGGTTAAAATTCCATCAGGGTAAATGTAAAAACCTGCACGGCCATTCATATAAAAGTATGATTGAACTTAATGGAGAGCCAGATTCAAATGGAATGGTACTTGATTACTATGATATGAAATCCATTATCGGACCAATTATTGATGAACTTGATCATGCATTTATGGTTCATGCTAACGATAAAGAAGTTCTGGATTTTTTGGAACAAATCGGTTCTAGAAAAGTTGTTGTTGATTTTGAATCTACAGCAGAAAATATTTGTCTCTATTTATTGAAACAAATAAAATCTTCAAATCTCCCGAAGAACATTAAATCGGTAAAAGTGAAAGTGCTGGAGACTGAAAATACGTACGCGGAAGAAGAAGCAATTCTTTAAAATCCTTTCTTGCATTTGTTACTTTAATCTTTCAAGTTACAATATAAATTCTTTAGAATAATTATTGTTTGCTTCCTTTTCCCGGAGAAATCATGATTGCCCTCGTAGTCTTGGTTACAATAGCCATTCTTCTTTTAGCTTATTTTACTTATGGAAAGTTCATATCAAAGAGATTAGAAATTAATGATGCTAATATTACCCCTGCATGTAAAATTAATGACGGATACGATTTTGTCCCCGCTAAATCTTCTTTGCTGATAGGTCAACATTTTTCCGCCATTGCTGCGGCGGGTCCCATCGTTGGCCCTATACTAGCCGGGTTATGGTTCGGCTGGGTTCCAGCCATTCTCTGGATTATTCTCGGCTCAATATTCGTAGGAGGCGTGCATGATTTTTCAAGCCTTATTGCCTCGGTTCGCCGTAAAGCTTCTTCTATTGGAGAACTTGTAAAAGAATACATGTCGCCAACATCATATATAATGTTTCTTGTTTTTACATGGCTTACTTTGATTTATGTGATCATCGCATTCACAGATATTACAGCTCAGTCATTTGCAACTGTTTCATCCGGCGAAGCTTTCGGACCATCGGTTGCAACTGCATCATTTTTATATTTGCTTCTTGCTGTGATACTTGGTGTGCTTCTGTATAAATTCAAAATTAATTTGAAAATTGCCACTACTACATTTATCATAATTTTTGTTATTCTGATTTACTTCTCTTCAAAACTTCCTGCACCTGTAAGTGAATTTCTACTAGGCATTTCAATCAAAAATTGGGAAATAATACTTCTTGCATACTGCTTCATCGCATCAGTACTACCAATGTGGTTATTGCTTCAGCCGCGCGGATATCTTGGCGGCTGGTTTCTTTACCTGACAATTGGTATAAGTATTATCGGTTCTTTATTCGGTGGATTCTCAATTCAGTACCCGGCATTTAATCTTGATGGAATACAAAGTCTGGCAAATGGTAAATATTTATTTCCGCTTTTGTTTATTACAGTTGCATGCGGTGCTTGTTCCGGCTTCCATGGAATTGTTAGCTCAGGTACAACATCCAAACAAATTGAAAAAGAATCCGACACGCGTGTTGTTGGATACGGGGCAATGCTTCTTGAAGCATTGGTAGCTGTGCTTGCACTTGGTACTGTAATGATTCTGGCAAAAGGTGATAAATCATTAGCCGGCGATCCGAACCTTATTTATGCAAATGGTATAGCAAAATATATGGGATTGATAGGAGTTGATTACAATCTAGCAATATCATTCGCTCTTCTTGCTTTTGCAACTTTTGTGTATGATACTCTCGATGTATGCACTAGACTGGCTCGTTATATTTTCCAGGAATTATTTGGATGGACATCAAAATTAAGTGCTTACTTAGCAACAGCAATTACACTTTCTATTCCACTTGTTTTTCTGATGATGTCTAAAGAAAAGGCATATCTTTCTGCGTGGGGCGTTTTTGGGACAAGCAACCAATTGCTGGCTAGTTTAATTTTACTTGCAGTTACTGTTTGGCTTGCAAAAGAAGGGAAAAAAATCTGGTATACTGCTTTGCCAATGTTATTTATGATGGTTATGACTGTTTGGTCTTTGATACTATTGATCCTTCCGTTTATTAAATCATTTCCATCTTTCGTTGATCTAAATTCAAACCAAATGATTGCAGGAATAAGCGGAATAATTTTGTTTGTGATGAGTATGTTTATTTATGCAGAGGCTTTTAAACTTTTGATTATTAAAAAGCAGGTTTAAAACTTATTTAGAGAAAAGTTTATAAATCGGTTCGTAAATTTTTTGCCTGTTCTAATATTTGAGGCAGAATTTCTCCGCTTTTACCATAAATGGAATAATCAACTGAACGGGAAAGCTCAGTTCGCTCAAGATTTATTTCTACAACATAAGAGCCGCCTTTCTTAGCGCTCATTGGAATATAAGCTGCAGGGTAGACAACGGCGCTTGTTCCAACGACAAAACAAATATCACTCCATGCAGCAGCTTTATCACCCGATTCCAATTCATCCTGGGGCAACATTTCTCCAAACCAAACTACATCTGGACGAACAAGCCCGCCGCATTTTTCACACCTCGGTGCAGTATTGGTCAACTCAAAGTTTGGCGTGTTATAAGATTCATAACAATCAACACAATAATTTCTTTCAATATTTCCATGCAGTTCATAAATCTTTGAGGAGCCTGCACGTTTGTGAAGATTATCGATGTTTTGCGTAACAACAGTTACATCATAAAATTTTTCAAATTCAGCGATTGCAAAATGTCCTGTGTTTGGTTGAACTTTATGAATTATATCTCTTCTATGCTGGTACCATTCCCAAACCAAATCAGGATTTTTCATAAATGCATCAAAGTTGGCAAGTTCTTCAGGCTTCATTTTATTCCAGATTCCATCAGCTCCGCGGAAAGTCGCAATTCCGCTTTCGGCAGAAATGCCGGCACCTGTGAAGAAAACAATTCTCTTTGCATATTTTAATTTCTGAAGGAATTGATCTTTGAATTGCATGTCGGTGGAAGATTTGATTGAACGCGGAACATGTTGAAGTGTTCCGCGTTCCAATTATATTAATTATTCATCTTTAATATCGTTTAATGTTTTCTTTGCTTCAGCCATTCTCTTTTCGTCATCCTGATGCTGAATTGGCTGCTGAAGAGCTTTGTTCAACATTTCTCTTGCAATTTTATATTCATCTTCACGAATAAGTGAATTTGCGTAATCAACATAGAACATAACATAAGTTGGATAGAGTGCAATCGCTTTTTTAAATTCTGCAATTGCTATTTCATTATCTGCCCAGCCCAATCCAAGTACTGAGCGTGCCGGTTTCCATTTTTCACTGATCTTGGCATGTGTTCTGCCAAGAACATAATGAGCAACAGCCTGGGTAAAATTACCGCCTGTATTTAATTGGATCGATTTTTCTACATCGGCGCGTACACTATTTACTACGCCTGCAACAGAAAATACTCCTTTGAATAAAGCGATTTTGCCATTTGCAATTGCACGACGCAGATAACCAATCGAACTGGATGGATTAATTTTTATTGCTTTATCAGCATACTCTAATGCTTTCTGATAAACAGCGAGCTGAGCATCTTCCTGCTGGCTTGTACTGCTTGGCATTTTTTCAGCAATATCTACGTAAGCTCTTGAGATTCGCCAGATAACTTCAAAATTATCGGGATCAGTTTTTTCTGCCTTCTTTGCAACTTCCAAAGCTTTTTCATTATTAAACTGCTTATAATAATTATCCACTTCATCAATTAGTTTGTCAACAGATTGAGCCAGCAGATTAGTAGTTGCTATAATTGAAACGAGGAAAATTGCTAACAATGTTTTTGAGTAGTGTTTATTCATGCTGCGTTCCTCTAGTTAATGAATGAAATCTATTCTTTAGTAAAATCATCGCTTATATAAAGTGATGTATTTGCAAGTGGTAAAAATTTTGTCCATCGGCTGTTTTTATTTTTTTCTGCTTCGATAGCTGATTTGTAAGCATTTGTTTTAGCGCTTAATTCATCAGCCTGATATAACACAATTGCTTCAAGTGTCTTCGGTTCAACGGGGGATGCAAATTCAAGTTTACCCTGATGACTTAAAACAAGATGAATGAGTTGTTCTTTCAATTCAATAGGAAAATCTGGAATGCTTAACGCAGCTTGTTCAACTGCAAGTGCCCCGATCATAATATGACCAATTAATTTTCCTTTATCTGTATAATCAAATGAAGATTCATAACTCAATTCTTCGGTTTTTCCAAAATCATGAAGAAGAGCGCCGCAGATTAACAACTCCCTGTTTATCTGAGGATGAATTTGACACATCAATTCGCATATACGGATAATCTCGAGAGTGTGTTCCAATAATCCATGGATGTATGCATGATGCCATCCTTTACCGGCAGGAGTTCTAAAATATTTTTGGAAATTTTCTCCCGTAAAAACTTTATTTAACAGTTGACGCAGAAAGGAATTCTGAATTGAATTAATAACATCCTCAAATTCATTTTTCATTTCATCAAGAGATCGTTTTGATTTTGGTAGAAAATCTTCAGCCGTTACATTGTCATCTTCTTTTGCAATCCGAATTTTATCAATCTTTATTTGCGGAGCTCCATTAAATTCTTCAATAATGCCGGCAACTTTTATGATTGTACCCTCTCTAAAGTTTTGAGATGCTGATTCAACGTTATCCCAAATTTTTGCGGGAAGTGTGAGAGATCTGTCTCTAAATTCCAAATTTAAAAAAGGACGGCCGTTTTTAGCCAGTTTAGTTTCTGATTTGTTGACAATCAGGAATAATGTAAACTCATCTCCAATTGTCAGTTCATTTAATTCTTTTTGATCTAGCATTGATTTGACAGATATAATTCTTGCTTAATTTATTAAAAATATAATGAAGGAAAAAGCTTATCGTTCTATTATTTTTATAACTGATTCCCTCGGCAATTTAACAGACACAGCTCTATTTAATATCTCAATATTTACAAACAGCCATTTTTCAGATTCTGCTTCCCGAACAACGCCAATAACACCTTCAAAAGGACCGCTAGCAATTTTAATTTGTGAGCCCACTTCAATTTTATCTATTACAAATACATCCGGAGTTTCAGCGATTACTCTGCGAAGACTTTCTATTTGATCATCCGGAATAATTGATGGTTTGCCTAAAAACGAAACGGTTCTAACAACGCCATCCTGCTGCAAAGAAAGCAATCTTTCCTTTTCATCAGTATGGATAAAAATATATCCGTTAAACAATGGAACTTCAATTTTCTTTCTACGGTCGCTCCATTTTTTGGTTACTGTAAGCGACGGCAAAAAATATTCTACGGATATGCTTTTCAATTTTAATGCGACTTTAAATTCATGCCGCGGTTTCGTATATAATGCAAACCAATGCCTTTCGGAATTGTTTGTTTCGATATTCATTTTTATCCATTGTTAATAAAGAATAACTAACTACAATCAGTATAAACAAGTTCTAATTATATTAATCAGTTCTTTGGATTCGACAGGTTTTGTGATAAGTTTTTCAACTCCAAGTTTGAGATACTTCTTTGAATTTTCCTCATTAAGTTTAGCTGAAAGCACTATTATAGGGACAGTTTTATTTACTTCTTTCTTCTGCAAAATTTCGACTAATTGTAATCCATTCATAAGCGGCATATCATGATCAGTGATTATTAAAGTCGGCAACAGCTCTCGATATAAATTAATTGCTTCATAACCATTATCGGCGAATCTAACCTCAAAATTATTTAATGAGTCCTCAATAATTTTTTTATAAAGTTTTCTTACCGCGAGGTCATCTTCAACTAAAAGAATCAAATTTTTGGCTTCAGGAATTGTCAAATGAAATTCGCTTCCTTCACCAATTTGAGAATAAAACCAAATTTGCCCGCCATGTTTATCAATGATTTCTTTTACTAACGTTAAACCGAGTCCGCTTCCTTTTTCTCCATTTGTTCCCGGCAAAGAAAATTTTTGGTCAATTCTGAAAAGTTTGGTTTTGTTTTCTTCAGTTATTCCTAGTCCTTCATCTCTAACAACAATTTCGATAAATCCTTCTTTAAATCTGCTTGAT
>DAIEQP010000297.1 GCA_027347805.1 Ignavibacteria bacterium
GCAGCTGCTGCTTGAATTTGTTGTATTCGGTAATTCCCCGGAAAAATAAATATTTATTCAGTTGATAAGTTAACCGTTCGCGGATAATCGGGTAATCATAAACAAGTTCCTTATCGGAAGAACGAATAAAATTGGAATAAGTAAAAGTTGTATAAGATTCCAAGTTTTGGATTGGCCGATAAATCATTGTTGCAGAAACCCGATTCATTATTCCCTGGTATGGTGAGGATGAATAATAAATTGCCTGCATGTTTCTGTAGCTTAAGCTGAAATTAAATCGCTTGGTCAACTGTCCGCCGAATGAAGCCAGGATGCCGCCGGTATTGAATTTTTGATTAGAAAAAATTTCTGTAGCATATATAAGTTTAATTTTAGCAGTAAGAGAGCCAAACATAAAGGACTGAACAGAAGCATAATTATATGTCTCCCAGGATGAACTAGGTTTATCATTTATCTGTGCAGAAAAAGTTTCAATGTCAATTCGTGATATAAAAGAATTTGCTGGATAAATTTTAGGTCTTACCAGTCCTGCAAGTATTAAAACTCCAGTTCTTGTTAAATAACCGGTCTCAGCAAAAAAGTTCTCGGAAATATTTTTAAGTGAGAAATCATAGTAAAGATTTCGGGAATCCATATTGTGTCTGAGTGTAAATATGGAACCATTAGTGCTGCTGTTATTTTTATAACCGGTGCTTGAAAAAATTCCATTCCATTCAAGCGTGCTCGATTCACTAGTTCTTATAATTCCATCGATTCCTGCAACTCGGTTAAATTGATTTGCTGTTTCTTTCCCTGTATAAATTCCTCCAATATAGCTATCATCGAAGAGAGTTCTTTTGTATCTGAGTACAGGAAAATGTGAATATTCATCAGCAGAATTTGTTTGCTGCGAATCATCATAAGCGTATAATGCAGCGAGTGTGTTTTTATTACCAATTTTTCCCGATAATTTAATTCCTGAGATGGGATTTACAATTGTTCTCGTATGAACAAGAGAAACGAGCGGATCAATTTCGGAAGTTGAGGTTCCCGCCAGATTAAATATTTCACTACCTTCTAGAAAAAATGGTCTTTTCTCAGGATAGTATAAAGCATATCTAAGATTAACATCAACCTGACCGGCATCTGCTTCTATCTGGCTGAAATCAGGATTGTAAGTTCCGTCCAGTGTGAGATCGGAATTAATTCCGTACTTGGCAGTTAAACTGAAATTACCTTTGTTCTCATAATTTTCAAGATCATTTTTCACAAGCGCAGATTTGTTGCTGTAAGTGACAGCAGGCAGTAATTCAAATAAAGTGTAATGCTCCAAATCAAAGTATTCCATCGGTTTCATCTGAACCAGGAAAGCCATCCCTTTTTCAGGATCGAGTTCAGGGTATGATGAATGTTCAATCAGCCGGCTGATGTATCGTTCAAAAAATATAGACATTGTTACAGGGTTCGCATCCGAATACCGGATACTTTTTAGTGGAATTGAAATTTCAACCGAGTAGCCGTCACTTAATATCTGACCCGCACTGTACCAAACAAAATCAACACTAAAATCTTCAATGCCGGCAGAATAACGACTATCCGTTTGAATTCCGTTAGGATTAACATAGAATGCGTACAATGATTGCTGGTCATAAAATGAATCAAGATTAATACAAACCCAATCGTCCGGACGAATATTATCTCTGCTGTTCACGGATGTTTTGATTTTTTCAGGTTCACTATCGAAACATCTGAACGCGAAATATAAATTTTCCTTGTCGTATGCCGCATAAGCAATTGTATTTTGTGAGCCGGGTTTTCCGAAATCTGGTGAAAAGGTTTTAAAGTTTGTAACAGATAATACATTTTTCCATTCGTTTTCTTCAAGCTTTCCATCAATAACAGGCGGAGTAGAAAGACGCGTTGGCTTTAAGGATTCTCCTGAAATTAAAATTATAGGAAGAAGGAAAAACATTAAGGTTTTTTTCATTCAATACCCGCTGCTGTAATCTTTATAATTATTTTGGTAATTGCTTCTTGGGTAAAACTTTTGCGTCAATCCAATAAATTGTATTCCCTCCATTTCCGGGAGAATTAAGTATGGTTCTCAAGCGGTTAGCAGTAAAATTTTCTGTCTGGTTTAAAAGTGTGGAATCCGGTTTCATTGACATAAAGAAAAAATATTTGTTATCACGAGTAACATAAGGTGAATATTCGTTAAACTGTGAATTAATCCTATCGCCAAGATTGATAGGGGCATCCCATGTATCATTTAAATTTCTGTATACAATATAATAATCGGCGGCTCCCTTTCCATCTTTAGCTTTATAAACGCTTACAATAATGTAGCTTTCATCGGGTGCAATAAAAGCGTTAAAACGGTCAACTCCAAAATTAATTTGATCTGGTAATTTTTCTGCTTGTCCATATTTACCATCAATTAATTTGCACCTATAAATTGCGTTTGACTTGTCAGGGCTTTCTCTGGTAAAATAAATTGTCCCTTCATTCGTTACTGACGGGAAATATTCGTCCGCATCAGTATTTACCGGTTCTCCAAGATTTTGAGGTACACCCCAGGAATTGTTTTCTCTTTTCATCATCCATATATCGTAACTTTCTTTTCCATCGTTAAGATTTAGTTTTGGACGGTTCGAAACAAAAAACATTTTTGTTCCGTCTGGTGAAATGCAGGGTTCGGTATAGGAGAATTTTGAATTTGATGCAAAGCTGGCTACTTCCGGTTTTGTCCACTTTCCGTTTACATATTTACAAAATAGAATTGTACTAAAATTGTATGTAAAGCCATGGACTGTAAAATAAATCTCTTTATAATCCGGGGTGATAGCAATGTCACGTGTCGGAAGACCGGTTGTGATAATACCAGGTGCGAAAATTTTTGCGTATTCACCCGGCGGCTTTTGATTTAAATATTTCCATGAATCAAAAGCGGGTTTTTGAGCATAAGAAATTATTGAAAAAACAAGAAGGACCTGGAAAATAGTTTTCATATTTCTTCCTTTTTGATAAAACAAATTATAGAATCAATGAACCAAATAGAATATTGTTCTGTTTTTATTATTTTACAACATATTAAATGAATAAAAATCGGTAAAACATATTATGATAAAAACACAATTAGCAGTGATTGGAGGAGGACCCGGCGGATATGCGGCAGCATTTTTAGCAGCGGATCTCGGAATGCAGGTTACTTTAATTGATCTGGAAAAAAATCCTGGTGGAGTTTGTCTATATCGTGGTTGTATTCCATCAAAAGCTTTGCTTCATATTGCAAAACTGATTCATGAAGCCGAAGAAGCAAAAAAATGGGGTGTTGAATTTGGCGAACCCAAAATTGATCTAGACAAACTTCGTGATTTCAAAAATGGTGTAGTAAACAAATTAACAGGCGGGCTCGGTCAGCTTTCCAAACAGCGGAAGGTAAATTTTATACAGGGCAAAGCTACATTTACTAATTCAACTACTCTTTCTGTTGCAAAAGAAGATGGCACAACAGAAGAAGTTGTTTATGAAAAAGCAATTTTGGCTACGGGATCTGTTCCGACAAAAATTCCTGGTTTGTCAATCGATTCACCACGTGTAATGGATTCAACCGGTGCGCTTGAATTAAACGATATTCCAAAGAGGTTGCTTGTAATCGGCGGCGGATACATTGGATTGGAATTAAGTTCTGTTTATGCCTCTCTTGGAAGTGAAGTAACAGTTGTTGAAATGTTACCGGGACTTTTACCCGGTGCAGATCGTGATATGGTTGCTGTACTTGAACGAAGAGTAAAAGCGTTAATGAAAAATGTATACACTGAAACAAAGGTTGTCTCTTTAAAAGATAATGGTGATTCAGTTACAGTTAAACTTGAAGGCGCAAAAGTTACAGAACCGGAACAGACATTCGATAAAGTTCTTATATCAATTGGAAGAAGACCGGTTACAACTGGATTCGGTTTGGAAAACACAAAAGTAAAAGTTAGCGAGCGCGGTTTTGTTGTTACAGATAAAACAATGAAAACCGATGATCCAAGCATTTATGCAATTGGTGATATTGTCGGCAATCCTATGCTTGCGCATAAAGCCGCTGCTGAAGGTAAAGTTGCAGTTGAAGCAATTTTTGGCCACAAAGTTGTTTTCGAACCCAATGCAATTCCTGCTGTTGTATTTACCGATCCCGAACTTGCTTGGGCAGGTTTAACCGAAAATGAAGCGAGAGAAAAAGGTATCAAGGTTGAAGTTGCAAAATTTCCATGGGGCGCGAGCGGCAAGGCAACAACAATGGATAGAAACGATGGTATGACTAAATTAATTGTTGAGCCTGAAACGGAAAGAATTCTCGGCGTTGCTATTGTTGGCGTTGGTGCAGGTGATATGATTGCCGAAGGAGCGCTTGCAATTGAAATGGGTGCAGTTGTAAAAGACCTGGAATTAACAATTCATCCACATCCTACCTTATCGGAAACAATGATGTTTGCTGCAGAACTTTTTTATGGCCATGCAACAGATATGTACCGCCCGAAAAGAAAATAATATTAAGTGAGAGTGAATAAAATTCACTCTCACTACTTTTGTGGGGATAAACAACCGATGAAGACCAACCTAATTTTAATATTCCTTCTTATCCTTTCAGCTAAAATTTTTTCACAGCAGAATTATTTTTATAAAGGATATGATTATGGAAGCCAGGCAATGTTTAATCCTGTATCTGTAATTTTTAACGGTGGTTTTGATATGCTGCAGGTTGGAAACAGAAGAGATCTTTCAAAATTACCTTTTGCAAAAGGAATCGGTAATGTTTGGAGTAATATTTCAAATCCGTTTAGTGTAATAAACAAATATGGCTGGTGGAATTTTTTATCTGAACAAGTACTTCCTCTTTCATTAAATAAAGAAAACGCACAGTTTTTACCAAACTATACTTTACATTTATTCGGCGGGGGAATGTTGTACGCAGCAACAAAAGAATGGTATGAGGCGCATAATTATCCATATGCTGGCTGGCTTTCCGGAATTACAATGATGTCATTTCACTTAATTAACGAAACTGTTGAGAATGAAAATTATACCGGTCCAGATGTTGATCCGATTGCAGATATTTACATTTTTGATCTCGGTGGAATTTTACTGTTTTCATTTGATAACGTAAAGAAATTTTTTAGTGAAGAACTTAATCTGTCAGATTGGTCACCCCAGCCTTCATTTTCTTTACGCAATGGAGAACTTCATAATGTCGGTCAGTCTTTCTCGGTTAAGTGGAAGCTTCCATTCGCCGAACAGTGGTCTATGTTTTATTATTTCGGGACTCATGCAGTATTCGGATTATCATACAAGTATGAAAATGGTTATGCTTTATCAGCTGGAATTGGCGCGGCAACAAGCGGCATCATAAATCTTGATTCAAATATCAACAAGAAAACCATTGGAATGGTGGGGAGCTTCGGTGTCTTTCTTGATAAAAATAATTCACTGCTCGCAAGTTTTTCTTATGCTCGCAGGACTGATTATATCTGCAATCTGAATATTTATCCCGGTCTATTGAAGATTGGAGATTTTTCGCCGGGAATCTGGCTGGCATACAATGATTATGATAATATCATTGCGGGTATTTCTGCCGCATGGTTCCCGTTGGGGTTTGGTTACAGTGTAAAGTAAATTTATCAAAGAAGTCTTTTAAAAAGAAAGAATGATTTTAATTTAAGCTTGACAAAATCGCATCATAAAATTATGTTGCTTTCTGCATAATGAATTCTTCTTCATTTAATTTACTAGTTCCACAGACGATATAGATTCTAATATAGATTTCTGCTTTTCAATTTATTTAATAAAACCAGGTGATCTCTGTGAGACGGGAAGAAGAAATTAACATACCCGCATTAAGACAACTGCATACAAACCGAATATCAATTCAACGTGATGATGTATTATACGATCAAAATGATTTCCCGGATGGATTTTATCTTGTCTGCAGAGGAGCAATAAAACTTACAAAGAAAATTAATTCTGAAAATTCTTACTCAACTTCAGTAAAACAGGACGGCTATTTCGGTCTTGATGAAATACTGAATCCCAGTCCCCGTTTATATACTGCCGTTGCTGAAGAAGATACAATACTTTTTAAATTCAGGGCTAATTTATTACACAAAAATGAAGTTGAATCTTCGGCATACAATCCTTTATCACATTCAAAATCTGATCTTATTTCTTCAAAATTACCAATACAGGACTTGGTGCGGATTGAAGCAGTAGATTCCGCTAAGATTGTTCACTTCTGCGGCAGCCGTGGTAATCTATCCAATGCTCTCAAATTCAAAAATTTTCTCTTCGATCTAATTGAACAGAATACAAACAAAATGATTATTGATCTTATCGCCTGCAGAGTAATTGATTCAACTTTTCTGGGAACACTCATCGCTGCTTTAAAAAACATTTCTTCAAAAAATGGAAGATTAATACTTGTCTGCAACAGTGAT
>DAIEQP010000303.1 GCA_027347805.1 Ignavibacteria bacterium
TTTCAACTGCCTGATTTAATCTATTGATTTCATTTTCATTTTTTCGTTTTGAAGTAATATCTCTCAATACTCCAGTAGTGCCTACAATTTCATCTTTATCGTTCAACATTAGCCATGCATGAACTTCAATCCATTTAACTCCACCACTCTTTGTTGAATATCGAATTTCATGATTGCAATGATCTTGCTTTCGTTCAATCAGCGGTTTAATTAATTCTAAGTTCTTTTCTCTATCATCGGGATAAACAAATTGGATGATACTTTTCCCAAGACTCTCTTCAACAGTAAAGCCTGTAATCATTGTCCAGGCAGAATTCAAAAACGTCCAATTTCCTGCTACATCTGCTTGGAAAATAATTTCATTAATGCTATTAACAACACCGCGGTATTTATGTTCACTTTGAGATAAAGCTTCTTCATTTTCTTTTCTTTTCATAGCATTTATAATCATGCTTGAAACCATTTTCAAGAGCTTTGTACTTTCCTGGTCACCTTTTCTATATTGACTAAGCGAATCAAATCCCATAAACCCCAGCAATTTATCTCCATATATCATCGGAACAGCTATCAGTGATTTAACTCCCTGCTGCATAAACATTTCTTTTTCTGTTATTGCTTGTAACGGCAGATCAGGGACAGATGAGATAATGATCGATTCAAAGCGCATCAGTTTATGCATCCACCAGGGATACAATGAAGTATCAACTTTGTTAAATCGATCTTTCATTGACTCAAATCCTTCACCACACCATTCATATTTAAGACTGACATTTGAATTATTTTCGTTGAACATGTATAAATAACTTCTATCGGCTCTAATAAATCTTCCGATCTGTCCAAGCGCATTATCAATTGCCAGGTCAATGTTTTCGTTGTTGAGTCGGATGAAGTTGAATGATAAGTTTGTCAGGAGCTCTTCAAAACGAAGACGGAATGTTAAAGATCTTTCAATCTGAGTAAACTTGGTTATATCCTTGTAAAACCAAAGATTTCCCCTTAACTGGTTATCGAATATCAGAGGAATAAAATCTCTTTCAAACACCTGCTTATTTTTAAGTTCAATTTTATAACCATTTTCAGGAACACCAAGCTGTACTGTTTCTTCAATCTCTTTGAAAAACTTTTCCGGATTCTTAAAAATCGCGTAAGATCTTTTTAGTTCATCAACATAACTTGCCCCGATTAACAATTCCGGTTCTGTTTTTATTTCAAATAGTTCGCAAAACTTTTTATTAACAAAAACAATTTCACCAAGTGAATTTTCAACGAGCAGTCCACCGTTCAAACTTTGAATAAGCATTGCAAAACGGTGGTTTGTTTCTTTAAATTTTTCTTCAATGAGATGACGTGTGGTTATGTCTTCTTCTACCCCAATTATTTTAGCAGGCCTGTCAAACTGATCTTTCTCGGTAATTACCGAGTGATGTCTAAAATATTTTACTTCTACACCATCATTATATTCATAGAAAGTAGTAAATGAATTTACTTTTCCTAATCTAAGTTCTTCAAGACCAGCTTTTATTTTAGTTGAGAAATTAATCTCTAGTTTCCCCAACCATTCTTCAAACAAATTTTGAGACGGATCAATCCTGCCGAAAAGTTTTATGAATCTTTGTGTAAAAAAAACTTTTGAATCATTAACATGCCACTCCCATACTCCTTTCTGGCAGCTTGGTGGTTGAGGACAATAATTGTTTTCTTGACGTATTTGAGAAACTAATTCCATTATTAACCGTTGAGGGATTTTTCACCCTTCTCTTTTTAAAATTTATATATGATTAATTATCGAATATGTTTCAGGAAAATTGATGAAGGCGATTTACAGGATTTATAACTAATAAGGATGATTGAGTTAATATCCAATATTTTTAGTGACTTCTATTCCCAGCTGTTCCATTCTGTAGCGCAATTTCGATCTGGACAGACCCAGCACTTTGGCCGCTTTAACCTGATTGCCATTTGTAATTTTAAGTGTTTTCAAAATAAGCGTTTTTAGTACTAAATCAATTTTTATTCCTTTAGGAGGGATTTGTAGAATAAACTTTTCATCCTCTGTTTCAATTACATCTTTGGATTCCAATAAAAATGAAAAATGAGAATCAGTTAATTCTTCTTCTTCAGCCAACAGCATTACCCGCTCCATAACATTTCTTAATTCGCGTATATTACCTTTCCATAAATAAGATTTCAAAAGTTCCATTCCATTTGCATCAATTCCCTGTACACTTTTGCCGAATTTTTTTGAAAATTCATTTAGAAAAGAATAAGCGATGTATGGAATATCTTCTTTTCTTTCACGCAGCGGCGGGATTTTTATTTTTGCAACGTTCAATCTGTAATAAAGATCTTCTCTAAACATGCCGCGAGCCACCTCTTCTTCCAGATTTCTATTTGTCGCGGCCAGAACACGTACATTAACGGAAACTTCTTTTTCACCGCCCAATCTATAAAATTTTCTTTCCTGCAAAACTCTTAAAAGTTTTACCTGGAGATCTAAACTTAGTTCACCAATTTCATCCAAAAGAATAGTACCGCCATCAGCCAATTCAAATTTACCAAGTTTAGTTTTTGTTGATGCACCAGTAAACGCTCCCTTCTCGTGTCCAAACAATTCGCTTTCAGCCAAATCTTTTGGAATTGTAGCACAGTTTATCGTAATGAATGGTGCCTTAGAACGCGGACTTTTTTGATGTATGAATTTAGCAAAAACCTCTTTGCCTGTCCCGCTCTCTCCTTCAAGCAGCATAGTTGTGTCGCCACTGCCGGATAATTTTTCAACGGAGGCAATTATTCTTTGAATCTTTGCACTTTTTCCAAAAAATTCTCTTGTCAACTCATTTTCTTCAAGCAATGAAGAAAGCTTGTTCACTTCTGTCTTCAGGCGAATATTTTCGACTGCTTTATCGAGTACAAATTTCAGGTGTTCAAGATCAATTGGTTTTAACAAAAAGTCGAATGCACCGGCTTTTATTGCTGTGACTGCAATTTTAACGTCAGAGTAGCCGGTAATCATAATTACCGGAATGGAAGGGAATTTTTTCTTGAGCAGACGGAGTATATCAATTCCGTTGTGAGTTGTTAAATAGATGTCAAGCAAAACAATATCAGGTTGAAATTCCCTAACAATATTTTCAGCTTCACCTGCGCGCAAACATGTTTCAACGTTAAAATTGAGCTTGGTTAATACTTTTTTTAACGATGCGGAGACAAGATCATCATCATCTATTATTAAAATTTTGGGAATCATTTCATACCTATAAAATATTTTTATGCTAATCTAAATTTAACAGAAAATATGGTACCAACACCAAAAGTGGAATCAAAAAATAAGTCTGAGTGAATTTCTTCTGCTAAAGATTTGCAAACGCCAAGGCCTATTCCGTTTCCCTTCTGCTTTGTTGTAAAAAATCCATCAAGAATTTTTTGTTTGTCCTCTTCTTTAATTCCGCAGCCAAAATCCTGTACTTCCCAAATAACATATTTGAAGGAATTTTCTTCGCAAACATATGCCCGGATAATTATTATTCCTTTTTCATCTGATGCCTCAATTGCATTGTTAATCAGATTTAAAAAGACCTGCATCATTTTATTTTTGTTTGCTTCTATATTCGGCAAATTTTCCGGAATTTCCTTTTCGATTGAAATGCCTTTCATTCTTGCACTAACACTAATAATTTTGAGGCATCTTTCTGTAACAACATTAATATCAACTGGATTTTCTTTTGAAGATGGTTTCCTAGTAAAATCAAGAACATCTTCAATTAAAAAATTTACCTGTTCAAATGCATCGATAGACTCTGATACAATTTCCTTAATATCATTGGGCAAATCATCTTTGGCCATATTCATATAATCCAGATTCAGTTTAATTGCCGAAAGCGGATTTCTGATTTCATGTACAAGGCTTGCCGTAAGTTTACCAAGCAGTTGAAGCTTATTTGCGTGAATAAAATCTTCCATTTAATACCATACAAGTGCGAATGCTCTTTTATAACCTAATAATTCTTAAACGAATAGGCAATAATAACGGAATACAAAGTATTATAAGAGTAAAAATAAGGATGGAAAAATAAAAAAGCCCCGCAGAACGGGGCTTTGGAAGTAAATATTTTAAAGATCAGTGCTTCATTAAGGCCCCGCCCGATCTCATTGAGAGTCTGCTATAATTTGATTTCGAATCAAGTTTAAATTTCGAAATCATTTCCTGCAAACTAACTGTTAATCTGCTAAGATCTTCTGCGGCACGGGCAATTTGACTTATACCAGCGCTGGTTTCTCTAGTTACATTGTTAATGCCTTCAATATTTTTACTAATCTGTTCAGAAGAACTTGATTGTTCTTCACTGGCAGCAGCAACTTGAACAGCGGAATCTCTTACTTTTTCCGCATTATTAATAATCTCATTCAATACAGAACCAGCTTCATTTGCAAGTCGTTTTCCTTTTTCTACTTCTTGCGTTCCTTCTTTAATGGAAGAAACTGCGTCGCTTGTATCTTTTTGAATTTCTTTTATCATACCGGCAATTTCTTTTGTTGCCTTAGTTGTTCTTTCTGCAAGCTTACGAACTTCATCTGCAACAACAGCAAATCCGCGTCCCTGTTCACCAGCACGTGCAGCTTCAATTGCCGCATTCAATGCAAGCAGGTTGGTCTGATCTGCAATATCATCGATAACCTGAATAATTTCTCCAATCTTATCGCTATTCTTTCCAAGAGTAAAAACTGTTTCGGCAGATTTTTCAACCACCTGACTAATTCTTTCCATTCCAGAAATTGTTTGAGAAACAACGTTGCCGCCATGTTTTGCTTTATCACCAGCTTCTTTTGCTGTTTCAGCTGCATAAGAAGCATTTTTTGTATTATCCATAATTGTTCTTGTCATTTCTTCAATTGAAGAAGCAACTTCAGAAGTCTGAGATGATTGCTCTTGTGCACCTGCAGCCATTTCTTCCGAACTTGAAGAAATTTGATTTGCTGCGCTTGCAGTTGCAGAAACAGCTTCTCCAACTTCTGCTAAAGCTCCGCACAAAGATTCGGCAACCTGATTAACACTATCCTTAATTAATTTTAAATCGCCGTCATATTTGCCTTCAACCCTCTGAGTAAAATCTCCTGTCGCCATCACTGCCAGAACATCAGAGCTTTCTTTTATTGGGATAACAACAGAATCAAGAGTTTTATTGATGCCATGCAGAATCATCTTAAATCCGCCGCTGAATTTTTCGACTTTGCCTCTAACACTCAAGTCTCCGATACTGGTTGCTTTAGTAATTGCATTAATTTCATTTGTCAATTCGGAAATTGTATCAACTTCGGTGTTGAAACAGAAGGCCAATTCATCATGTTCGGATGCAGGCGTTACTCTTTCAAATACACCATTCGAAATATTTTCCGCAGCTTTAATTTTTTCTTTCTGTGCATCTCTCAACTTGTAAAGCATTTCCTGCATCTCACCAAACTCATCATTAGTCTTTACACGCATTTCTGCATTGTAATCTCCAAGAGAGAATTTTTCGATAACTTCTTTAAATTCATGCACCGGTCGTGTAATTGATGGCGCAACACGGAACATAGAAAACGCCCAGACCAAAGAGCCAAGTATCATTCCAACGATGATTATAATTCTTGCACTTTTTAATTGGCTGCTAATATCTTCATTTAACGCCACACCAAATTCATCGAGGAATTTATCAACATTTTTGAGTGTATTATGAACTTTTACAGCAACTTCCTCTCCGGATGTGGTTGTAATTACTGTCGCCATATCTCTATCATTCATCAACCCGGCACTTACAATTGCATCCACAACAACATTTTTATATTCCTTCCATGTTTTAGCTGCGCTAGCAATTTCGGTTAACACTTTTTCATTCAGGTTTACTTTTTGAAGATGTGCAAATGCGCTATCGATTTCTTTTTTCTTGGAATCAATTAGTTTTATATTATCCTGAGCCATAGCTTCGAAACCCGGGATAGCAAACTTCATGCATGTGTACTGAATATTTTCAAAGTTCAGAAATAATTCCTGAATTTTTTGTTTTGGTTCAAAATATTCTGCATTCAATTGATTTTTCTGTTCCGAAACCCTAAACATTTCGAACAAGGCTGTTCCGGCAATAATTGTCGAAACAAAAGCCATTCCCAGAATAGCAGATTGTATTTTTTGTACCAACTTCATGTTCTTCAGGTCAAACTTTTTCATAAAAATCTCCAACATATTATAATTTAAATTGTATTGGCATAGAAAGCTTTGCCTTTACAGCAACGCCTTTATCTTCTGCAGGAGTAAATTTTGTTTTTCTTATTGCAGAAGCAGCTGCTTCATCACAACCGGAACCAATTCCCTTAACAACTTTAACATCATCAACTTCCCCTTTCTCATTTACATAAATCAACAAATAAACTTTACCGGTTACTTTTTTGATTTCAGCTTCCTGGGGATATTGAATTTTTTTTGTAATTGCTTCCATACCGCCAACTGGAGCAGCTGGTTTTTCAACAACTACTGCATATGCTTCATCATCTGGAAACAAATACCCGGCCCGGATACTTGTGCTCAGTAAGAAAAGCAAGCCCCCAATCACTGCAAATAAAAAGTATTTTTTCATATTGTTTCTCCTTATCTGAAACTCATTTTCAAAGAAGGTAATTAACAGCACTTATCTGAGTAAACTTTTTCAACAACAGTATTAATAAGAATCTGTATCCAATAGATTTAATGACTGAACTCTGTTTTAGGTTGGATATCTTTAACTTTCATGTGACTTACATTCCCTTTTGCTTCTGCAGATATTAAAAACAAAAGTATTGCGGTCAATATGATCATGTAAAGTGTCCGAAAATTGCAGAGTTTACTCATTTTACATCCATGTATTATAGACAAGTAAGTTAATTTCTTATCTTATTTGATCATCGAATATCTTTTTAAAATCTTTAATTATTACTCTATTTTAACCATGTAAATTCGTTCAAGATCTATTATGCAATCTTATTTTTCAATTTTCATTAATTGCTTAATAATGATCTGTTGTAATTCATTGAATATCTTTTCGTACTAAATGTTTTTTGATTTTCATTAACACCGGAAATTTTAAAACGAGATATCATTTCTTGTAAGCTAACAGTCAATCTATTCAAATCCTCTGCAGCATGAGCGATCTGCTGAATTCCGGATGCCGTCTCTTGAGTAACATGGTTTATTGCATCAACATTTTTGCTTATTTCTTCAGCTGCACTGCTTTGCTGTTCGCTGGCAGCCGCAACTTGAGTTGCCATATCAACCACTTGCTCAGCCCCGCCGATAATTTCGCTTAATGATTTTCCGGCTAGATTAGCAAGTTCTTTTCCTTTTTCAACTTCAACTGTTCCGGCTGTCATTGAAATGACGGCATCAGATGTATCCTGTTGAATTTTCTTAATCATTCCGGCAATTTCTTTTGTTGCCTTCGTTGTTCGTTCAGCAAGTTTCCTAACCTCATCTGCAACGACAGCAAATCCTCTTCCCTGCTCGCCAGCACGTGCAGCTTCAATTGCAGCATTGAGCGCAAGCAGGTTTGTCTGATCTGCAATGTCATCAATTACCTGAATAATTTCT
>DAIEQP010000307.1 GCA_027347805.1 Ignavibacteria bacterium
AGATTGTATGGATTGTCATAATAGACCTGCACATAATTATCAGCCTCCGGCATTTTATATTAATAATGCGATTACATCAGGCGAAATTCCTAGAGAACTTCCTCAAATTAAATTTGCAGCAATGGAAATCCTTGGAAAAGATTTTAACACCACCGATGAAGCTAAGGAAACAATAAGCAGGGAGATAAAAAAGTTTTATGGAGATAATTTTCCCGAAATATTAAAAAATAAAAGCCAGCTGGTTGAGAAAGGAATTAAGGGAATTCAGAATGCATTTAGTAAAAACGCATTCCCGGAAATGAAAGTCAGGTGGAATGCATATCCTAATAATATAGGTCATTTAGAATTTCCGGGATGCTTTAGATGTCATGATGATAAGCATTTAAGTTCTACAAAAAGAGTGATAAAACGTGACTGTAATTTATGCCACTCTATTAATGCTCAGGGTTATTCAAATAAACTTCAGGTTGCACCTGTTAATTCTTCATTGGAATTTCGGCATCCGGGTGAGGATGTAAATGATAAATGGAAAACAATGAATTGTGTTGAATGCCATACGGGTTTAAACCCATAAGCTAATTTAAAGTTGTATGTTTATAATAATTCGAAACCAATAGTTATACAATGATACAATCATAATAAACGATGGAGAAAATATGTTGAAGTATGCTAAGGTTGTTTTATTTGTAATCATTTTTGCCCACGGATTTTGTGAGGTTTGTGCTCAAAGCGGAGAAAAGGATTTTACTAAAAGTATATTAAGTGCCCAGGTTAGAGATATCAAATCAAAAATCATGGATGAAGAATTTGAATTGATTATTCAACTGCCGGGTAATTACAGCAAGGACCTGACAAAAAAGTACCCGACACTTTATTACTGTGATGGATTTTATGACGCGCCGACATGGTTCGAAATTTATGGCGTTCAGCTTTATGATAAGACAATAACAGATGCAATTACAGTTGGGTTTTCATATGCTGGAGACAACCGTGATTTTGAAAAATTACGTGCAAGAGATTATACTCCGACAGATCCCGGGAAACAGGGTAAGACTGGATATGCAGAAAAGTTTTTGGAAGTAATCGAGAATGAAATAATTCCTTTTGTGGAATCGAATTACCGGTCAGATTCAAATCAGAGAATGCTTGGCGGTTGTTCACTCGGCGGGTTGTTCCCAATATATGTAATGCTTACAAAAGCCGAATTGTTCAAATCATATATCGCTGCGAGTCCGGCTGTAACCTGGGATAGAAACTGGATTTTCAACTATGAAGATAGTTTTCACAACAATAACTCCAGTTTGCCCGTTAGTTTATATATGTGCGTTGGCGAGAAAGAGGGGCTTTGTGAGCCTGTAAAGAAATTTGATGAAGTATTGCGAAATCACAACTATGGGAATTTCCGATATAAATTCCGTGTATTGGAAAATACTTATCACGCCGGATCGAAACCGGAAGGATATCAGAGAGGACTGCAATTCAGTTTTGAACCTCTAATCAGGAAATAAAATTATTGGTCTCTGCTGAATATAAACCGGCAGAGACCAGTTAAGATTTTTCTAAAGTTGCTTTCTATCGAATAACACTGCATTCTTTTATATATTTCCATTGCCCATAATTAATATTAAACATGATTGAAATTATTAATCTGCACAAGAGCTTCGGCGGCAACAACGTCCTTCAAGGTGTTAACTTAACGATTAATGAAGGGGAATCGCTTGCAATTATTGGAAGAAGCGGATGCGGTAAAAGCGTTTTGTTAAAGCACATTGTAGCTCTGCTTCAGCCAGACAGCGGATATGTTAAATTTAGCGGAAAAATAATTCAGGAAATGAATCAACAAGAACTTTACGAGGTTCGTAAACGATTTGGGTTTTTGTTTCAAGGCGCTGCTCTATTCGATTCCATGACAGTAGAAGAAAATGTTTCTCTTCCACTTGTTGAAGGCAACATTAAATTTTCAAAAACCGAAATCCGGAAAATTGTTGCTGAGAAATTGGAACTTGTCGGATTGCCAAACACACAAAATCTAAAACCTGCAGAGCTTAGCGGGGGAATGAAAAAACGTGTCGGTTTGGCAAGGGCTTTAATCACTAATCCTGATTATATTTTATATGATGAACCGACGACCGGCTTGGATCCTGTAATGTCTGATGCAATTGATGATTTAATTAAAGATTTGAATCAAAAGATTAATGTGACATCTATAATTGTTACTCACGATATGTTTAGTGTTAAAAATGTCGCAGATAAAATCGCAATGATGTACGAAGGTAAAATCTATTTTACCGGAAGTCCGCAGGAACTGTTAAGTAGTAAAGATCCTGTTATCGAAAAATTTATTCAACGCACGGGATTTTGATTTGGCAAAGCAAAAAATAAAATATGTTTGCTCAAGCTGTGGTTATGAATCACTCAGATGGATTGGCAAATGCCCAACCTGTGATAACTGGAATACATTTACAGAAGAACTTATAGAAGAACATAAAAGTGGAAAGAAAAAATACTCCGGTGATACTCATATAACGAAATTAAATTCTCTCAAAGAAGAAAAAGAAGAACGAATTAAAACAAATATTATTGAATTTGACAGAGTTCTGGGTGGCGGGTTGATGCCGGGTTCTGTCGTTTTGATAGGCGGCGATCCAGGTATTGGGAAATCCACACTTGTTATGCAGGCAGCATCAAAAGTAGATGGAAATGTTTTATATGTAACCGGAGAAGAATCTGCTAACCAGATAAGTCTGCGTGCGAACCGGTTAAAGGTTTCTAATGATAAAATTTCAGTTATGACCGAAACTGATCTGGATGTGATTTTAAATGCAATAGAAAAACATTCACCCGATCTTGTTATTGTTGATTCGATCCAGACAACTTATAAACCCGATTTTGATAATGCCCCTGGGACGGTTACTCAAATACGTGAATGCACAGTTGAATTAATGCAGCTTGCAAAGAAAAAACATTGTGCAATTATTATTGTTGGCCATGTTACAAAATAAGGAATGATTGCGGGTCCCAAAATACTTGAACATGTTGTTGATACTGTGCTTCAGTTTGAAGGTGAACGTAGCTATTCTTATAGAATTCTTAGAGCGCAGAAAAATAGGTTTGGCAGCACAAATGAAATCGGCATCTTCGAAATGCATGATGATGGATTGCATGAAGTTCTCAATCCCAGCGAGATATTTTTAAGTGAAAGAGACAAGCAGACTACAGGCTCTGTTGTTACTTCAAGCATGGAAGGAACAAGACCAATTCTTCTTGAAGTTCAAGCCCTTGTAACACCATCGGCTTATGGAAACCCGCAACGCGTGGCAACAGGTTTTGATTACAGACGGTTATCAATTCTGCTTGCGGTTCTGGAGAAACGCGCAAATCTAAGATTATCAGTTCAGAATGTTTTTCTAAATATTGCCGGAGGAATTCGTATTGATGAGCCGGCTGTAGATCTTGCAATTTGCTGTGCAATTGCTTCAAGTTTCTCTGAAAAATATGCCAAGAATGATACTGTTGTAATTGGTGAAGTCGGACTAGGCGGAGAGGTTCGCAGTGTCAATCATATTGAAAAAAGAATTCAGGAAGCCGCAAAACTTGGATTTAAGAGAGTCCTTATTCCTTCCAATAATTTCAAGTCGATAAAATCGAAAAGTGCAATAGAAGTAATTATTGTAGATAATCTTTCTTCCGCCCTGGCTAAAATATTTAACTAATAATGTTGATCATAAATTAAGAAAGAGAAAATCTTGATTGTTTATAAAATTGAAAATGATCTTGATACAGATGAATTTATTGGTGTCTTAAAAAATTCAACTCTCGGGCAGAGAAGACCGGTAGATGATAAACCGAGAATAGAATTGATGCTTCGTAATGCCAACTTAATTGTAACTGCAAGGCATAATGGAAAATTGATTGGTGTTTCAAGATCTCTCACAGATTTTTGTTATTGCACATACCTTTCAGATTTGGCTGTTGATGAGGAGTTTCAACGGCAAGGAATCGGGAAGGAGTTGATTCGTCAGACGAAAATTGCGTGCGGAAGAGCTAAAGTTATCCTGCTTTCTGCACCCGCCGCAGTGGATTATTATCCTAAAATTGGAATGAAAAAACATGACCATTGTTATTTTCTTGATGAAATAAATGAATTGAATTAGGCATGGTTAACAATACTGATAGGGCAATCGAGTTGATGAATGAATATGGAAGAATTAAAAAACCATTTCTATTCATAATTGATTTTGAAAAACTAAAACCAATTGTTTTACCCGTATCTCAACTTAAGGAAAATGATATTTTCTTTTCTATAAATGATAATACAGATCCAAAATTTCAATATGAATTGATATTTAAGAAATATCCTATAGATTATGATGTCTATAAAAATGCCTTTGAATATGTGTCAAACCAGATTGCGAATGGTTATAGCTATTTGACAAATTTAACTTTCCCCACCAGAATAGATACAAATCTAACGCTTCAGCAAATATTCAAATACAGTAATGCCAAATACAAACTTTTAGTTGGCGATAAATTTGTCGTTTTCTCTCCGGAATGTTTCGTAAAAATTGCCGGCGGGATAATATCTTCATATCCAATGAAAGGAACAATTGACGCATCAATACCGAATGCCGAACAGGTAATATTAAATGATGAAAAAGAATTAGCAGAGCATTATACAATTGTTGATTTGATTCGAAATGATCTTAGTATTGTTGCATCAGATGTTTCAGTTGAGAAGTTCAGATATATAGAAAAAATAACTACAAACGATAAAAGTCTTCTTCAGGTTAGCTCAAAAATAACTGGCAGAGTCGGTGAAAATTTTAATGAGCATCTTGGCGATATAATTTTTGCTATGCTTCCCGCAGGGTCAATTTCAGGGGCGCCAAAGAAAAAAACAGTTGAAATAATTAAAGAGGCTGAAAAAAATAAAAGAGGTTATTATACCGGTGTTTTTGGATATTATGATGGAGAAATGCTTGACAGCGCTGTTATGATTCGCTTTATTGAAAATACAAGTGATGGAATGTTTTACAGGAGCGGCGGTGGAATTACATTTATGAGCAATTCAGAAATAGAATACAATGAATTAATCGATAAAGTATATGTGCCTGTTAACCGAAGCAATTAGAGTTGAGAAAAAAGAATTAGTGAACCTGGAATATCACCAGGCCCGGTTCGATAAAGCGAGAAGAGATTTGCTTGGCATTGGTGGGCATATAAAACTTGCTGATGCAATTAAACTACCCGATGATATTACTGACGAAGTTTATAAATGCAGAATAGTCTATTCTGATAAAATTCATTCGGTAGATTTTAATCTTTACGATAAGAGACTTCCTGCTACTATGAAATTGGTTTATGATGATGAAATAGATTATTCCTTTAAATATGAAAATCGGGACAGGTTAAATACGTTACTTAAAGAATCAATGGCTGATGAAATTCTGATAGTGAAAAATGGAATGATAACCGATACAAGCCGCTCGAATGTTATATTGAAAAGGAGAAGTGAGTTAATAACTCCAACCTCATTTTTGCTTGATGGTACAATGAGGAGGTTTTTGCTGGATAAAAAAATGATTTATGAAGAGAATATTTCTGTGGATGATTTGTTTCTCTTCGACAAATTATATTTAATAAATGCAATGCTGGATATTGATATTCAACCGGGTATTCCTGTACATCAAATTAAACGCTAACCGCACATGGAAAAAAGAAAAATTATTGAATGGATTTTAAGAACTTTTCTAGCTGTTGTATTTTGCTTTTCTGCGTATACTAAATTAATTGTGCCCGGAATTATAGAAATAATATTGGTTGATCATGGACTTGCTGCTACAAGAGAGACAGCAGCAATTTATGTTAGGTTGTTAATTGGTTTTGAATTTTCACTTGGAATACTTTTTCTTCAGCCAAATTTTCTAAAGAAGTTCATTTATCCTTGTGCATTAATTTTTTTGTTAGGATTTTCATTTTACCTGGGATATTCCGGATTCATCTTAAAGGATATGCAGAACTGCGGATGCTTTGGTGAGACAATTAAAATGTCTCCTGTTGAATCTATTATTAAAAATATTGTGCTGATTGTTGTTATTATCTATTTGATCAGTTCGGGCAGAGAAAACAAAATAAATATTTATGTGCCTTTTTTCATTGTTGTTGTTAGCGTTGGACTGGTTTTTCTTCTTTCCCCGGTAAAACAGTCCAAAGATTTTAAATTCAGAAAATATTCTTCATTCAATAACTGGGGGAGAGTTGATCTTGCTTCAGGTGACAATCTTGTAGCAGTCTTTAATACAGAATGTGATCATTGCCAGAACGCCGCAAAAGAATTGGCTTTGCTTAGAAAACAAATTAAGTATCCTCCTCTTTTCGTTTTGTTTTTTACAGAAGGTCAAGTTTCTGTAGATTCGTTCAAAGTTTTTACTCAATCAGATTTCCCTTATAAGATGATTACTACCAGGGAATTTTTCGATTTAATAGGTCAGGCTCCGCCGCGTATTTACTGGCTTAAAAATGGTAAAGTGAATGCTGTTTGGGATAAAGATTTAAAAGAGAATATTGCCAGATCATTTTCTGCGAGGATCGGTAAAAATGAATAATGTAGAATTGGTTGGATTCATAGCTGGAATTTTTGTTGCAACCTCGCTTTTTCCTCAAGTGATTAAATCCTTAAAAACGAAATCAACAAAAGATATTTCTATTTCATACAGTATAATTAATTTAATTGGGCAGCTGCTCTGGCTTACTTATGGTGTTCTGATCGGCAGTATTTCATTGATAGCAATGACAGCGCTTACATTTCTAATGGTTTTAATGATTTTACTTTTGAAGATAAAGTATGGATAAAAAAAACCCCGGTGTTACCGGGGCTTCTTTATAATTCTATTTTTTTATTTACTTCTTCGGCAATATCAGGTGAAATTAAAATTCTTCCGCATGATTCGCAGGCAAAAATTCTTTTGTTTCCTTTTATTTCAATTTGTCTTTGTGGCGGAACAACATTGTGGCATCCGGAACAGGCTGATCGTGTAATTGTTGCAACTGCCTTTCCGCCCAAAGCTTTGCGAATTCTTGAGTAAGTATTGTAATCCGGTTTTTTTACTCTATGTACAACTTTATCTCTTTTATCTTTTAACCGCGCTTCTTCGCGTTCATTCGCTTTAATGATTTGCTTAAGCTCTGTTTCTTTTTCTTTTAATTCATC
>DAIEQP010000308.1 GCA_027347805.1 Ignavibacteria bacterium
GATGAATTAAAAATCAACTCGGGCAGATTTGATTCCTCTTCTTTATAAAATCTAATTCTAAAAGCATTATCAGAAAGCGTTGTTATTTTTAACGTACCATTGGTGAGAGTGATACTGATTCCATCAGAACTTTTTTTGTAATTCTTTATGACCTGCCCGATACATATAAGTGGAATTACACATACTATAATTAAGTATTTCAACTTCATAAAATTCCTCAATCAGGTTTTCTACTATTCTATAGGTTCAATCTTTGCAACAAAACCGCCACGTCTTAGCATCTTCACATCCAGCACACTAGATTGATTAACAACTAAATAACTTGCTGTTAATTCTTTATCATGTTCACCATCGGTTATGAGCGTAAGTTTATATTTCCTGTCATCATGTAAAAAATTGAATCTAAATCTTTTCCTCATCTCTCCTCTAGTTTCCGAATTTATTCCTCCCAAATACCATGTGTTACCTTTTTTTCTAGCAACTATGACTTCTTTACCAGGATAACCATCAATCAGTTTCGTATCATCCCAAGTATTTGGCACATCTTTAAGAAATGTTCTTGCTGCATCAGGCAATTGCAAATATCCTTCCGGTCTATCTGCCATGTGTTGGATACCGGATTCAAAAACAATACTGAGAGCAAGTTCATGCCCATAGGAAGTAATGTGCGGATATTGTGAATTTGTAAATGTTACGGGAGTGTAATCCATTGAACCGACTACATTTCTAGTGAATGGAACAACTGTATTATGTTCTGGTGCTGTGGTAGTAAATTCTGGACCATTGTTATACCATTCTGCTCCACGAATTCCTTCATATGTCATTAAATGAGGATAAGTTCTGGACCAGCCTCTAGGAACAATACAGCCATGAAAATAAACCATGATATTAAATTTTGCTGCATCCTCTAGAATATCAAGATAGAATTTCATCATCTCCTGTTTCTCACTCAAGAAGAAATCAACCTTGATACCAACGACTCCAAGTTTATTTAACTTAGTAAATTCCTGAACACGATTTTCATGTGTTAACATTCGGTCTCGCGGAGTTGAAGTCACCCATTTAAATTTGCCTGAGTTGTACCACATCAGCGGTTTTACACCGATTGATTGAATATACTTCAATGCGTCTTCAAGGTTTCCTCCATTACCCATCTGATCCCATTCCCAGTCTAAAAGAGTATATGGCCAGTTCATCGCTGCAGCTAGATCGGCAAATTTGCAAACAATTTTAAAATCTTTTGTTCCATGATTACTGGACCAGTAATTCCAAGATGCAATTCCCGGTTTAATCCAATCTGTTTTATCAATTACTGATTGTTTGCTCACATCATCAACAAGAGTTGATTCTACAATATCTGCAAGTTGCCCAATGATAATTACACGCCAGGGTGATTTCCATGGAAGAGTAATTGTCGGCTGAGAATCTCCGCTACCATCACCCGGATCAGGAAATGTAATTTTATAGAAAGATTTATCTAACACATTACCAAGTTTTGAAGCGCAATAATTTCTGTCAACGTCTGCTTCATGAATTAAAAACCAGCCTGTTGAATCTGCTGTATTAAAAAGTGCCGGATAAGACCATGTTTGTTGAATAGATTGGTCTTTTACAAAAGTATATAATGCTTCATTTGCCATATCCCATTTTTCCATCCAGCGTTTTGTACCCTCAGGAATTTTATATGAAGTGAGTTCATCTTTTATTAAGAGCGAGCCGCTCTTTTCAGGAAGTTCATAACGGAATACAACACCATCATTGTAAGCCCTGATGATCAGGTTGAGTTTTGATTTATCTGAATTATTCAATGACACTACAACTTCATTAGCCGTGTTGCTACAGTGAGATCGTTTACCATGAAGGGCAATGTATTCCTCATTAATAATTTGCGGCTTGCTAACTTTTACAAACTTCAATTCTTTACAATATTCTTGTTCAATAGTTGATAGCCCTAAATTTATTTGAGGTATTATCTCACTACTTTTTTCATTTTTTTTGTAATCTACTTTTAAATACCATTCACCGACATCACTATTTTGTTTGTTAAAGAGCCCTACTTTTACTTTCCCATTTGGAGATTCAACACTAACCTTCTGGGCTGTTGCGATTGAAGTTATAATTAAAATACAAGTGAATATTCGTTTCATCTAAATACCTGATAAATGATAAAATTATTTCATCCAGCTAGACTGAGTGGAAAACCTATCCAATTCTTTATGATCTCAAGAATTTACAATTGAGGCTTCAATCCAACCGAGATATATTTTTTATTTTTTTTCTGCCCTGATTTTTACATTTGCTTCTTCTAATCCTGGAGAACTTACATTTAGATTTATATTTCCTTCAGCATTTGTACTCCTGATTACAACCATTGCTTTTCCATTCCAGGCATTTCTTGAATTTCCCGCATAGCTATCAAGGTCTTTAAGATTTGCGTTATCCACTCCAGCAATTTTTCCAGGCCCTTCTATTTTAAATTGAAGTCTGTTAATTGCATTTGGATTTATATTTCCATTCTTATCAACTAATTCAACCAAAACGAATACTAAATCTTGTCCATTGCTCTTTATTTTCTTTTTATCTGGAATCAGTTTTATTTTCACAGCGGTTCCGGCGCTTCGTATAATTCTTGATTCTATTTCTTTATTATCTTTTACTCCAACCGCTTTCAAAACCCCGGCATTATATGGCAAGATGAAAGTAGTTTTAAATTCCTGGTCAATTGTTGTTTTTTGTTCACCAATGAGTTTTTCATCCAGGTATAAACGAACATTTGGATACCTGGAATACACTTCAACTTGTAAATCTTTTCCCTCATGTCCAGGCCATGTCCAGCTTTCCCATGTTGGCCAGATAGACCAAAGTGTTTCGGTAATTTTTCCATCAGCTGGATTTGGTTCTCTTACTGCCATATAAAGTTTTTCAGAATCATTCCACAAGATATTTCTGTAATGCGATATTGGTTTTCTCCATCCCAGCAAATCAATATCTCCACAGTAAGCCCCATGCCATGGATAAAAATCTCCCTCCCAATGCTCGCCTTTTGTTTCTCCCGGATAGTAATAACGACCGATACCGGATTCGCCTAAGTAATCAATTGCCGTCCAAACAAAATCACCAAGTATATAATTGTTGTTCTGCACCATTTTCCAATTTTTGAAAGCATCGCGTGGATAAGATTCTGTTTGAACAATTATTCTTGATGGAACTCTTTCGTGATCTGACGGCGCACGTTCAAGTTGATAATTGTAGCCGCAGACATCATGTGCTGCCATAAGCGGATCAAACAGTTTCCATTCGCCATCCCAGGTTGTCATTGCTGAAGTAACCGGTCGTGTTTTATCTATAGCGTGAATAGTTTCTGCAAGATTTATTGCAGTTGCAACAGCTTCTGTTTTTTTTCTTTCAATTATTTCGTTGCCGGTACTCCACATTATTATTGAAGGATGGTTTCTATCTCTCATCACCATAGCTTCTATATCACGTTTCCACCAGTCATCAAATATTTTTGAATAGTCGTAAGGAGTTTTACTTTCTCTCCAGCCGTCAAAAGATTCATCAATAACCATCATTCCAATTCTGTCGCAGGCATTGAGAAATTCTTCCGATGGTGGATTATGTGATGTACGAATCGCATTAAATCCCGCTGACTTTAGCAGCTCAACACGACGCTCTTCCGCACGATCAAATGCAGCAGCACCTAAAAATCCATTATCATGATGAACGCAGCCGCCATTCAATTTTATTGTGTGGCCATTTAATTGAAATCCGTTTTCGGTAGAATATTTTATTGATCTAATTCCAAATTGAGTTGAAACATTATCAACCGTCTTGCTTCTAATCATTACTTTAATTTGTGCATTGTACAGATAAGGATTTTCAGGTGACCAGAGCAAGGGATTATTTACAACAATGTTTTGGGATACTTCCTTCTGATCATTTGCATCGATTTCAATATCACTTGAAATTTTTTGAGCAAAATGAACATTTTGTTTATCCACGGCAGTCAATAATGAAATTTTTTGAGCTGCGTTGGTTTCGTTTTTGATTAGCGTTTTAATTTGAATGGTTGCTTTTCCGGGAGTTACTTCTGGAGTAGTAATTTCAACGCCCCAGTTGGAAATATGCACTGGATCGGTAACAATCATCCAAACATGGCGATAAATTCCAGAGCCGCTATACCATCGGCAATTTGGCTGCTTTGAATTATCCACATGTACAGCAATTACATTTTTTTTGTTATACTCTAAGAAAGGCGATAGATCATAAAAAAACGAAGTATAACCATAAGGATGTATACCGAGTGATTTTCCATTAATGAAAACTTCTGCATTCATATAAACGCCTTCAAAATAAATTGAAACGCGTTTACCTTTCCATGAAGGATGTGCATTGAATGATTTTCTGTACCAACCGGTACCGGCGGGAAAGTAACCTCCTCCTCCACCTGTCATATTTTTCTGATCCAATTTTCCTTCGATACTCCAATCATGAGGCAGATCGAGGCTTCGCCAATCATGATCATTAAAATCTTTTGAGTATGCTTCTGATACATCCCCCAAATAAAATTTCCAATCATCATCGAATAATTGCTTTCGCTGAGAATACAGCTGCGCGTCGATGTTAAAGACAAAACAGAAAACAATCATTATCGTTATTGATGATAATTTCATATTACAAACATTCTTTAGTTATAATAATGGGTATAAGAACATTTTACTTTAGTAACTAAATCCTTAATATTATTTTTGATTGAAGAAGTTATGCTGCTTCTCCATCCTAATTTTTCGCCTAATCATTTTTAACTGCACCACAATTCACTTTTCAATTTCTTTATCCCCTGTCGTTATCGAGAATACTAAAACAAGTTTATCGTATAAGTGAACGAAGTCGGTTCTGATAACACCCGATACTTTTCAAGCGGGCGCGGTCCGCAACTTGCCGAACCGACTCCCAAAGTTTTTGTCGACAAACAAAAAACTGTTGAGGTGCTTGCCGGCAGATCAATTTTATATTCAACAGGGAACATCTGCTCATCGGTGTGAGGCAGAGCCGAAAACTGGAAATATTTTTCATCTGCTTTTATCGAGAATGCAGGTGCATCTTTTTCATAAAATTTAATCCAGCGCACATCTTCATGATTTCCTCTTTCCATCGGCTTTTCGTATTCGTACTGATTGTTTACATCCAGATCATAAACTCCAACTTCCGATGCATATTTTCTATCTGAATAATTTTCATATGGGCCACATCCAAAATATTTTATTTGAGAAAGGTTTTTATTCAACAACATTCTCACCCCGATACGCGCAAGATTAAT
>DAIEQP010000335.1 GCA_027347805.1 Ignavibacteria bacterium
AACATATAAAAAATGAAAAAAATAAAAAGAATAATAGTAACACAATCGGCTCAAAATTATCCCAAAACTATTGAGATAGTAACCAGAGCAAAAAACACATTTCAAATAAATGACATTATTTATTTACAAAATGAACATCCAAAATTTCCAAATGGATACTCAAAACAGCAAGAATTTGAGTATATGAAAGAAACTCTGGTATTAACTACTAGAAAATCCACTCCTTTTGTTACAACTTTTGCCTCACCAGGTAATATCGTTGAAAACATTGGATCAATGTTAACTCTGAATTGGCACTGCGCTTTTAATTGCCAGTTTTGTTATTTAATAGGTAGTTCATATCAAAGACCTTGGCAAGAAGCTTATGTTAATATTGATGAAATGGAAAGACAAATATTACTCGAACAATTTGTCCATCCTTCAATACTTACTGTTTGGAGCTTAGTTAGTGAATTTCAAAAATCTACTTTTGTGAAGATTCCTGAAAACCTAAAAGAAACAGGTGATTGGATTCGGGAGAGATTCATAAAACTAAATATTGATTCAGATGAAAAAGCCATCAAATTTATCAACGATAACTTCACAAATATTTTCACAAACCACATGTGTATAGATCCATTTGATGACGGGCTGAAAAAATAAATATCAAATTACTATTTAGCCAACAGGAAATTTCCGGTTTGGTTAAATCTGTCTGAGTATACTGATTTTTTAGGCATTGATCCTCTCACCAAGTTTAGTTTGGATATGGTTGGAATACTTAACCGGAATCCAAATTTGAAAACAACTATGAGAACAAAGTCAGCAAACGTCGATGATTTATTAACATGCAAAGTTGGAAGTAATATAAAGGTAGCAATGAATTTTAATACTCAGCATGCAATTGATAATTATGAACTTGATACGCCTTCTCTCGACGAACGAATTACCGCTGCAAAGAAAATTCAAGCCAATGGTGGTGTTATTCTAAGAATTATAATTGAACCAATTATCTGTTACGATAACTTTGAGGATGATTATATAAAACTTATTGAGCGGCTTAAAAAAGAACTCAATTTATCAGCTGTTGAGAGCATTACTTTTGGATGTGTAAGATATAAGAACAAGCTAGTCAGTATGATCGAAGCGGTTTATCCAAGTAACAAACTTGACTTAAAAACAAATTTGAAGCTGTATCCGAAAGATAGAATCCGATACGATGAAACCCTCAGAAAGAGTATCTACAATAAAATCTTCGCGTGCTTAAAGGGAGTTAATACAAAAATACAACTAGCTGCCGAGACGCCGCAAATGTGGGATGATTTAGGATTAAAAAAGGAAGATCACATTGGTCTTTCTGTCAAACAACATAAATAAATCAATAGAAGCCATCGAACAGATGGCTTTTTTTATTTTAAAGGAGTGTTAATGAACTTAATAGAACTATCAAAATATTTACAGGATGAAGAAGCTGCTGAGAAATATTTATATGAAAAAGGAATACTAAAAATATTTGTTAACTGCCCTTA
The DNA here is from genome assembly GCA_027347805.1 of Ignavibacteria bacterium. GTDB lineage: Bacteria > Bacteroidota > Ignavibacteria > Ignavibacteriales > Melioribacteraceae > Stygiobacter. Next base: position 1,509 of record DAIEQP010000335.1, read on the forward strand.
TTGTAGTTCAGAAAAAATTGGAAACATCCGGCGAAGTAGAATGAAGTGCTATAAGTGCAAGAAAGAATGGCACAAGCGTAAAGGAAGTTTTCTGGAAGGAAAGCAAATAACTTTTTCAAAATTTGTTGCCTTTATAAAATTATACGATGGTGAAATTGGAGTTAACCAGATCTCTCATGAATTAGAATTAGATATAAAATCAACCATTGCATTACATTCAGAATTTCGAAAGGCATTGATACAGAATTTTGAACAATTTTCACTTACCAAATCGTATAGAGCAATTCTGTCTGGTGATCGAGGTGAGTTAAAACTTCAGTTCCTATCGGAGAAAGAGTTTCCTCAGGCAGAAAAATATTATGTTCTCGAATTCAAGAGATATAAGGAACTTGGAAGCTTATATTCTTTTTTGATTCAAGCTCAATGGAGCGGAAAAAATAAAAGTCAACAAGCATTCTTTAATAGTTTTCTTAGCTTCGCAAAAATGAAACTAATTACTTATCGGGGAATTAAAATTGATTTTGTTGCAGATTACTTATGTGAGTTAGTGATAAGATATAATAATCGGCATACTGACTTCCATAAGATTATCTTAAATTCATTGCAAGTTTCCTTGGTGGTTGATTTTCCAGTAGCGCGTGAAATACCTACAAAATTAAATTCAAAGAAATGACCAAAAAGTGACCAACCCACACCAAATACACCCATTTACACCGTCTAGGGAGACACCATTTAAAAACAAAAACCTCGAAAACAGCATTCTATTGCTATAATCGAGGTTTTATTTTTCTAAGCGGAGAGTCAGGGATTCGTCACAGTTCGTAATTTTTATTTGTTTTTAGTTCGTATACGCAACTTTTAAGAACTGATGTCCTAAAAGTGTACCAGTTATTTCATCAAAATCATTTTTTTAGTCTGAGTGTAATTACCTGTTTGAATTTTATAAAAGTAAACTCCACTCGATAATTTTGATCCGTCAAATTTTACTTCATAAACACCAGGTTCTTTTTCTTCATTAACCAATGTTGAATATTCTTTTCCTATTCCATCAAATATTTTTAGCGTCACTTTACTCAATTGGGGTATTGAATATTTTATTACTGTGCTTGGATTAAAGGGATTTGGATAATTTGAGAATAGAGTAAATTTTGACAATAGCTCACTTCTGTTTTCCACAGATGTTATAAATTCTGTAAGCTGACGTTTATAAATATTACCAAGATTTGTCCCTAAATAAATTGTGTTGCCAATAACCAGGAATGAAGTTGCCCCCTCTGAACTTTGCAGACCATTATTTGCTGCATTCCATGATGTGCCGTTATTTGTGGAATAATAAACACCAGCACTTGAGCTAACAAATAATGTTGAGTTTATTTTTGTAATATCATATATCATTATTCCTGTTGCTATTCCATTCGAATTTAGAACCCAATTAACACCATTGTTGGTTGATCGATATAACCCTTTTCCCGTTACACCGCAATAAATTGTATTACCAGATGAGTATATTGAATGAACTATTGATTTACTAGGAAGTCCGCTAGAAATTGAACTCCAAGATTCGCCATAATTAGAAGAGTTAAAAATTCCACTTCCTTCAGTTCCGGCAAACATTGCTGTCCCATTTATAAATATTGATTCTATGGCTGTGTTAGAAATTCCTGAATCATATTGCTTCCATGTGTTTCCATTATCTGATGTAAGCCAAAGGCCTCCATCTCTAGTTCCAGCATAAACTTTACCGCTAATTACCAGCATAGACTGCACAATTCTAATTGGGATTGGACCGGTGATATCATACCATGTTTTACCATCATCTGTTGATCTGAATATTCCATCCGAAGAACCCGCAAAATAGTTATTTGCATCTGCACCCAGGCAATATATACTCAGGCTTTTGTCAATGCTGGTAGATGTGTTCCAAGTATTACCAAGATCTGTTGATGTGAGAATACCGGAGTTGGTTCCGACATAAAGTTTATTATTTAATTGGGTAAGTATATTTATGCTTGTATTTAATGAACCACCCACTTGCTGCCATTGGGCAATATTCTTTGATGAAAAAAGGAGAATGGTATATGCAGTTATTATTAAAATTTTATTTTTCATAAGGCCGTTTAGAATATAGCTTCAAAACGATAAAGTAAAACAATAAGTTCAATCATAATTTTAGCACTTCCGTAATATCTCTCAATTTAGAATTGAACATATCTAATTTAGAATTTGTTATATCCTTTACTAATTATTGCATAAACATAAAACTGTTTTCTTTGTTCTTCATATACAGTGTTTAACTGTTTAAGAACTTAAATGGAAAGGTCGTTATGAAAAAGTTCGTCATAATATATGTACTGTTATTCTCGTTCACTTCCTCAATTTTTTCTCAAAGTAAGGATTCCTCCAAATTAGAAAAAATAATGGGAAAGAAAGGAATTGTTAAAGATAACATTGTTCGTTTCAACTTCCCGCGCACCGATCTGGATGTAAAAGTTGGGGACATAACAATTGAACCGGCATTTGCGTTAACAACATGGGTTGCATTTCAAACTATGATGAAGACATCAATGGTTATGGGAGATTTAGTATTGCTTGAAAACGAAGCCCTAAAAGTTATTCCTTCATTGATAAGTAGCGGAATACATGTAACCGCAATTCATAATCACCTGCTTACCGAGAAACCCAAAATAATTTACTCCCATATCGAAGCCGTTGGAAATGCAGAGCAGCTTTGCGAAAAGATTAAAAATATTTTGTCATTGACCAATACACCTCTTACAAATTCATCTCAATCAAACAATAACATTGAGATTGATTGGTCTAATGTAGAAAAAACAATTGGCTATACCGGTAATAAAAACGGAAATATAATTTCATTTGGTATCCCGCGGAAGGAAACAATAAAAGAAAACAAAATGATTCTTCCGCCAATTATGGGAACCGCAATCTCAATTAATTTTCAGAAAGTTGGAGATAGTGCAATTGTAACCGGTGATTTTGTATTGCTTGCAAAAGAAGTTGAGCCGGTTGAGGATGCATTAACAAAAGCTGGAATTGTTGTTACTGCGCTTCATACTCACATGATAACAGAACAACCAAAATTATATTTCATGCATTTCTGGGCAAACAGTGACCCGGTTAAATTAGCTGACGGATTGAAAACAGCAATAATGGAAACAAATTCTGTTAGATAAAGAACCCGGGAAGGCTATTGATTGATGAAGCAAAAACATTTCGAATACTCTTTAAAAAATCTGTTGCTATACTTTTTAAAATTGGGAACAATCGGCTTCGGGGGACCGATTGCTCTAATCGGTTACATGGAGCGAGAAATGATTCTTTTTTATTATGATTATATACTAGTATATTCGCTGATTTTAGATAATGCGCAGTAAGAAATCCTCAAGCTGTTAGTCCTACTGTAGTTAAAAATTTCCTTCGAGATAAAATTGAACTTGAGTATATTTCATTTTTCTATCTTTCATTATTCTTCCTTAATCGAATCATTCAAAGAAGTTTATATAGCTGCTATTTTTAAATATATTTCAAAGTAGCTAATATTAATTTCATTGTAACTTGATAGAATCGTGCAATTAAAATAAGATGTAACCCACCCCCCGATTTGTGAGCCAATAATAATTTAGTTTATATCCTTTATCAAGCATCCAAAAATATAATTTTTCTTTAATAAGTATCTTGGCAAACTTCTAAGCATTTCTATATAATCATTAATATCATTAAATATTAGTCAAAACTTTTTTCAAAATCAGTTAAAATGAAATTGCTGATTCATCATCGAGATTTCTTTTTTTGTTTTTATTTCTTATTCGCAGCTTGGGGAAGTGATGTCTTAAAAGTGTCCAACATTTTGGGAGCGTTAATACTGGAAATGAAAATAGTTTAAAAATACTTGAACGCATAGAGAAATTGGATTTGTTAAGTTCATGCTAACAATTTGTACTTTAGCGATATAAATTCACTAGGATTTCTATTGCAAATCTATGTCAAGCGAATTTTTAACTCTTTTATTAATCATAAATTACAAGATTTGGTGGGCTGACTTGTAATCATTCCCGATATATCGGGACGGGTTCGAGTCCCATCGCCAGCTCTAAAACCCCGATTTTGATAAAATTTCGGTGTTTTTTCTTTTAAAGATTTAACCTTTCACCTGAATTTATCTGGTTTTTACCCGTTTTTAGTCAATGACTATTGCAAAATTTTAGAGACTATGGGATGTAATTTTTTATATAACTGATTCTTTTGCTCTTCAAGGAAATGATCTTCTCAGTAAATAATTTGTTGTAGTCTTACAATGAATAAATAATGTCATCTTTAATTATCCATTAATGTTGAGAAGTCTAACACTATTGATTATTAAAAAGATTTTCTTTAACTATTTCTAGTCAGTAGTGGAAAACCTATTTCTCTTTTTGAATCTAAATAAACAAGTAAACATCATATCAACACTTCATTTCATTAACTATGATTTTAAAAATTAGGCAGGTATACAGAATGGATTCGATAACTAAAGAAGTTCAATTAGAAGATCTCATTGCAAGTCGACCAGAAAGTTTAGATTATCTGATGAAGAAAGGAATTTGTGGGATACAATGTGTTGAGACTAATTTGAAATCATTAGCAATCACGGCAAAGAATAGAGGGTTTACTGATTCGGAAATAAATCAAATAGTTATTGAATTGAATCAATTATTAATTGGATCAGATATTTATTAACCAAAAAGTTTCATTTCTTTAATATGTATAACACTAGATTTGTTAGTGGCATCTTCTGAAAAGAAATGAATCCAGCATCTTTCGATAATTGTTCAACAAATTCTGGTTTTAGTCTATGTTCTAATGGTGGTCCAAATTCTTGAGTTTTATAATCCCATTCAAGTAATGCAACTTGCTTGGTGGCAACTCTTTCTGCTTCCTCCAATACTTTTTTGTAATCATCAACTTCGTGAAACACTACTCCCATAAATATCATATCGTAGGAATTGTTTTCAAAAGGAATTGATTCAGCTGGCGATAACCTGAATTCACTATCTGGCAAATATTTTTTTGCAGATTCCAGCATTTCAGGATTTACATCGATTCCTGCTACCTTAATATTTCTTTTGCTGAAACTTTCCGCAAATAAACCGCTGCCAGTTCCAACATCAAGAACAGAATCTATTTTCGTTTGATTAAGACATAAATCAACAACTTTATCTACTTCCAATCTTTCAATTCTTTCCTGAGATCGAAGTCGTTCAATACCATTATTATAAACACGTTCGTTCATTTTTATTCCCTTTAAAAATTATTTACACCGATTCGTTAAAATAATGGGATATTCCCATTTCCAACAATTCTTTTACCGGTCTGCAATCTGCGGCTAGGAGTTTGCCAGTTCGATTTTTAGCAATTGAAGCACATCCGCCACCGCATGCTAATTGTAAATTACAATCCTTGCATTCAGAAATTGTTGTTACATCACGTTCTTCCCAAAGTTTTATCAGCTCATCCGCTTTGCTAACTGCTGGATAATAAGTACCAAGTTCTTCACCTTGATTACCAACCGTTGCTGTGCAAGAATAGATATGGCCGGTTCCATCAAAAGCCCATTCTGTTTTACAGCCAGTGCAGTCGTCAAATAATGGTTCAGGCAATTCTCCGTTGTCAAATAAGAATCTTGAGACTGAAAATGCAGGTTTATGAAATTCAACAATCTCCGGATGTTCTTTTATCAAAGCGTAAATTGCTTCATAGAATTCAAGACGTGTGAATAATTTGCTTTGAGATGCCTGGCAATAATGAAGCTCATAATTTCTTCCAAGCTGTGTTTTAAAGTATTGGTTTGTTGTCCAACCTTTTTCTACTGAAAATTTAGCGAGATCAACAAGCGATTGTAAATTTTCTTTATCAATTACTATACGAAGATTAATATTGATTCCTTCAGCCAAAGCTGTATTAATACCTTTAATAATTTTTTCGAAAGTTCCGCCACCATTTTTTAATGGCCGGCGTTGATTATGCATCTCTTCAATTCCATCCAATGTAACCTGGACTTCTCTTATTCTGTATTTTTTTAGAATTGGTGTGTACTCTTCCAACGAAAATCCGTTTGTAACAAACGCCGTATCTAATCCATTCTGGGTAGCATTTTGCAATATATATTCAACTGATTTACGGGAAGATTCTGCTAACAATAGCGGCTCTCCTCCAAATACAGTAATGTATTTTCTTTTCCCAGCAAATTCTTTTTTGATGTATGAAAAGAATGAATCAATAATTTCATTTGATAACGATTGCTTTTCCTGTTCATATCCGGATTGATAGCAATAATCACAGCCAAAGTTGCATGCATACCAGGGTACAAAAAATATTTGTATCTCATCCTTCTCACGATTCTCAATAAACTCAAGATACTTGTTCATGTAAATTTTTTTCTCTTCACGCTCATCAATAAGGTAACCTTTTTCGATGTATTCCTGAACATTGATATACTCACCAGAAATTATTTCTTTCGCTTTTGCGGGCTCAAGAATATCAGCATTACCGGAAAGAAGATTTACAAGATAGTAATCATCAGAATTTCTGATCTTTGAAAAGATATTATATTTTGAAAAGTACATTCGTTATTCCATTTGATGTTATGATTACCAGATAAAAGAAATCCGGCACTTGGCCGGATTCCCCGTACTAAATGCTAGTCGTGACAGCCGGTAACGATTGCCGAGACCTTAGCACAACATTGAGCAATTTTAACATTACTCTGTTTTTTAGAGATGAGAGTCTTCATCATCTACCTCCGTGTTTTAGTACATCAATAGGACAACTGCATTGGAGTTCAGTTATCATTAAAATTTGTTAAGAACAGCAGCAGCTTTTTCTTTTTCCAATAATAGTAAAACTTGCAACCTGAATTTTTCCCTTATCGTAAGGTTTACTTTCTTCAATTATTTGTACCTCTACAAAGCCAACTTCACTTAGTATTTTCATATACTCATCTTTCTTTATCGCGCCTGCCCAGCATTCGGAAACAGCAACAGGATCGTTTTTATATTCTTCAGGAACTTCTTCAATTGAATAAATATCGCTGACAGAAAATCGTCCACCTTTTTTTAGGATGCGATGAACCTCTTTCCATACTTTTAACTTATCCGATGCATGATTAATTGTGCAATTGGAAATTATCAGATCGGCCTGAGCATCTGCAATATCAATTTGTTCCAGTTCGGATTGAACAAATTTTACATTTGTTACTCCAAATTTTTCTGCATTTGATTTTGCTTTCTCAAGCATTCCATCAGATATATCAACACCATACACAAATCCATTCTCGCCAACTGATTGCGCCATTCTAAGAACATCATTTCCGCGCCCGCATCCCAAATCAACACAAACTTCATTTTGTATTGGCTCTGCAAAATTAATTGCACCTCCGCATGAAAGGCAGCAGCTGCTTTCTGCAAGTTCACTATATCGTTTATTTATTTCTATAGTTTCCATTCATTCTCACCAAGTGTTGAAATGATTTTTGAATTATGCTTCCAATTCCTTTGAAATAGTAATTGCTGCTATTGTTCCATCAGATACCGCAGTAGTAATTTGTCTATACTGCTTTCGTGCTAAATCACCCACAGCAAACACATCATCAATATTTGTTTTCATATTTGCATCAACATTAACATAGCCCCAGTTATCAAGGGTTAACCGGTTATCTAGATCATCAAGATTTGGTTTCATTCCGGCAAAAATGAATACTCCATCGCATTCAATTGTTTTATACTGATGCGTTTTAAGATCCTCAACGATCACCTGATTGACAGTTGAGCCATTCTTTACAAATTCTCTCGGCTCATGTTCAAACATGAATTCAATTTTTGAATTTGCGAATGCTTTTTCCTGTGCAACTTTGTTTGCTTGAAGTTTATCGAACTGATGAACAATTGTTACTTTGCTAGCAAACTTTGTTATGAACAATGATTCTTCAATGGCAGAATTACCGCCACCAATAACTACAACATGTTTTCCTTCGTAGAATTTGGCATCGCATGTAGCGCAATAGGAAATTCCCTGACCTTTGTATTCAATTTCTCCCTTTACACCAATTTGTCTTGGTGATGAACCAGTAGCTAAAATAATTTTCTTAGCGTGAATAGTCTCGACGCCATCAATCTCAATTGTTTTATTTACCAAATCTATTGCCGTTACATCAACGGCCGATCTAAAATTTACACCAGCGGCTTTTGCTTGTTCTGCCATATGATGCATTAACATATAACCTGATATTGGTTCAGAGTAACCTGGATAATTCCAAACCATGTGTGTTACCTTAACCTGTCCACCTGGCATATCTTTATCGATAATTATCGTATTTAGTTTTGCCTGTGCAGAATAAATTCCAGAAGTCAATCCAGCAGGACCTCCGCCGAGTATCAATACATCGCAATGAGATTCGGATTTTTTAAAATCTTTTTTCAACTCGACAGCTTTCACGTCGTCAATCAATAATTCCAAATTCTTAATAATATCAGCACGTTTAATACCACCAGTCAATCTATTACCAACAAGTTTACCATCTTTATAGAAAAGCAATGTTGGGGAAGAAGTAACTCCCAATGAAAGAGCCAGATCTTTATTTTCCTGTCTGAAAATTTTTATGAATTTAATATCACTTCCATAAACTTCACTTAGTGCATCATACTTACTTGCCAGCGCCTCGCAAGGAGGACATTCAGTTGAATAGAAATCTACAACAACACTGCCAGATTTAAGAACTTCTTCTTCAAATTCAATTGCAGAAATATTTTTTATTTTTTCGGTCATTAGAAAAACTCCATCAATTTTAATAGCGAACTCTTGGATAAAGGTAATCAGATATTAATGTGTTAGATGCAACTTAGAATGAAACGATTCACTCACAATAAAAATTTTATAGCTCTAATTTCACTATCAAAAAGATAAATAATGATAGTTATAGCTATTTACACATGCTTTGGTTGCTTAGTGCACTGAGCCCCGAAACGGGGGCAAGTACATATTTTGAAAAAACTAACTTATTATTGGCACACAAATCGGGGGGCAGGTCAAAAGTGTAATGAAGGTCTTTCGGAAGGTTTTGTTTTTTAACCCTGGCATAAGTATTTCAATATTTACAGGATATCCATAAAATGTTTCCAACAATAATATTCTATGGCAAAACTATGTCAAGCGAATTTTTAACTCTTTTATTAATCATAAATTACAAGATTTGGTGGGCTGACTTGTAATCATTCCCGATATATCGGGACGGGTTCGAGTCCCATCGCCAGCTCTAAAACCCCGATTTTGATAAAATTTCAGGGTTCTTTGTTTTAAAGATTTTTCCTTTCACCCGAATACATCTAGAAATACTGGTTTAACCAAGCAGTTTTTGAATCAAGTTTACTATGGTTTTCGGAATCTTCTAATAACCAGTAAATGAAAATAAAATTTTATCATTCGCGACTGGAAAGATTAATATTATATACTAACATCAGCATGAAATTAATCTGGTTTTCTTGTGAAATAATTTTCTATGAAAAGCTTTTAACCGCCTCATCAACCGAGTTATAATTAGTAAATACTGATGTAAGTTTTGTAATTACAAGGAGGCTCTCAATTTTCTCTGTTGCATTTGCAAGCTTAAGTTCTCCTCCGCCATTTTTAACCGTAGTATATACACTAATCAGCATTCCCAAACCGGAACTGTTTACAAATCCGGTATCTTTCAGGTCGATTACAATATTTTTCTTTCCATCAACAAGAAGCTTGCGAATCGATTCACCGAATTCTGCATCTTTTGTTCCTCCAGTTATATCACCTTTTAATTCAATTATTGCAGCATTGTACTTCTCAACTATATTAATTTTCATTTTTACCTCTTTTCATATTTGATTTATAATTATTCCCATTACTTAATTCTTGTTGCTATAAAAGTTATATCATCTACCAGATCAGTTCCTTCTGACCATTCCAAAGATTTAAGACGAAGGTATTCAATTATTTTATCTGGTAATTCTTCAGCAACAGATAAAAATTCTGAGCTTACTCTTTCGTAACTAAATAAATTGTTTTTTATGTCAGTCAACTCAGGCAATCCATCACTTAAAATCAGAATGACATCCCCAGATTCAATATTAAATGTATTTGTATAGAAGCTTTGTTCGGCTAATGCACCTAACGGCATTGAACTCGATTGATACTCAATTACATTTTTGGTCGAATTTTTATATAAAAAAATTGATGGCATTCCCGCACTGATAAATTTTACCATGTTTGCTTTTATATTCATCATCGAAAAAGCCATCATCATGCGTCCAAGATTTAAGGATTTGATTGCTTTATTGGCAAGAGCAAAGAATTCATCAAGTTCATGGTGAGTGGAGTTAGTAATAAAAAGTGTTTTCATTACAGCGACCATTATTCCTGCTCGCATTCCATGCCCAGTAGCATCTCCAATTGCAATATTTATCGAATCATCATTATTGATCGAAAAGTCATAGTAATCGCCACCAACCTCACTGGCTGTATTCATATATGCGGATATTTCCAATCCTTTAAACACAGGAATAGATTTTGGCAGCATCGATAATTGAAGCGCTCTGGCTTCTTCCAATTCTTTTCGTACTGAAATCAATTCATCTCTAGTTTTGAATGCCTTTTTGAGTGCAGAAAGATTATCCAATGATTTTTTTATTGTTAACTCGAGATCGGTAAGATCAATCGGCTTTACTATAAAATCAAATGCCCCGCCATTCATTGCTGTGCGAATATTGAATATATCACCATAAGCTGAAACAATTACAGAATGAAGAAGCGGATTGTTAAGTTCTTTAATTTTAGAAAGCAATGTTAACCCATCCATTTCAGGCATGTTGATATCAGTTAAAACCAGTTCTATTTCTTTATCGTCACTCAGCTTTTCCAGAGCTTCAATTCCATTCCCGGCAAAAACAAAGCTATATACACCATTCTTTATTTCTTTTCTGAATTTCTGATTAATCAGTAATTCTAAATCAGGTTCATCATCAACAACTAGGATTCTTGGTACAGTACGATTCATAGATATTACTTTTTAATGTTTTTAGGAAGTTTGATTATAAATTCTGTGAACTTGCCTTCTTCAGTCTCAAAAAGAAGTTCGCCCTTGTGTTCAGCTACAACTATATCATAACTTATTGAAAGTCCAAGGCCAGTACCCTTGCCTGTAGGTTTTGTAGTAAAAAACGGGGTAAACAAATTCCCTCTTATTTTCTGGGGAATGCCATTACCGTTATCCCTAATATGTACTTCAATATGGGAATCAGTTTCCATTGTTCTCACTTTTATTTTTGCGGGTTCATCACCATTCAATTCAATTTTCTTTCGATGAGCTTCATAACATCCATTTGTAAGGATATTTAAAAATACTCTGCTCATATCTTGCGGGATTACTTCAATTTTGCTGATACGTTTATCATATTCACGTTCAATCTTAATATTAAACGTACCATCTTGTGCACGCATACCATGATAAACAAGATTAAGATCCTCATCTAACATTGCGTTAATATCGGTTAACTGCTTTTCACCGGTTTTACCTCTTGAGTGCTGAAGCATACTGTGCACAATGCTGTCAGCCCTTTTACCATGCTCTCTAGTTTTTTCTGCATTCTGATTAAGGGCATCTAATAGATCATTAATTTCTTCCATATTATCGTTTTCAATCTTTGATGACAGTTTATTCAGCTCTTCTCTTAATTCTTCAACCAGGCTAACCGATAGCTCAGAAAAATTATTAACAAAGTTCAGCGGATTTTTAATTTCATGAGCAATTCCGGCTGTTAACTGACCGAGTGAAGCCAATTTCTCCTGAGCAACCAGCTGATTTTGGGTGGCTTGAAGATCCAACAAAGTTTTATTTAATTCTTTATAAGCGTTTGCATTATTTAGCGCAATGCCAACATGTGCTGCAATTGTGCCAAGCAATCGCATATCATCTTTAGTAAAGACATTTTCATTGGCGGTGCTTTGAACACTTAACACACCGATAATTTCATCCCCTACGGGAATTGGTACACCAAGATAAGAGGCTGAAGGAATACCGATTCTTTTAATGCCTAGTTCTTCTGCCTTCTTGTCAACTTCAGTATTTAAAAGTAAAGGTTCTTTTGACAAAATTATTTTCGATGTCAATCCTTCACCGAATTTTAGTGGGGGAAACTCTTCGCCATGACCATATGGAAATTCTATAATTTTTTTTTCTTTATTAAGAAGTGCCAGATATACAATATTTGCGTTAAAGAGAATCCGTACTTTATTGCCAACTAAATTTATCAACTTTTCAATTTCCAGGTGACCTACAATTGCCTGACTTATGCTATTCACAGTGTTCATTTCAGCTTCACGTTTTTTACTTTCTTCAAGGAGACGTAAAGTTTCGTTGAACAGTCTCGCATTTTCCAAAGCTACACTCATACTATTTGCCACAGTAGTCAATAGGCGGACATCCGATTCACTGAAAGCATCTTCCTTCTCATAATTTTCGACAAGAATCAAGCCCTTTGTTTCAGCACCTACAATAATTGGAACAAATACAAGAGATTTGCTGATGTCTGTTCCTGGGATTGCAGTCTGACCAGTAATGCCAAGTTTTGCTTTTTCTTCGGGTGTATTCTTTTTTAATAATAAAGTTTTAGCATTCTCAAGTACATATTTTGATAGCGGCGTTGGCGCCATAGATTCGATAACTAATCTTTTCCCATGCTCATACTCGTAAGGAAAATGAAGTGTGTTAGTATCTTTATCATAAATTCTAATTCCAAGATCCTGGAATCCAAGCGCTTCTCGGAATTTATCCCCAACAAGATTTATGATAGAGTTAAAATCCATTTCCATCACTAAACCTTCCTGAATAGTATTCAAAATTGAAAGCTCAGCATTCCTTTGTTCGGTTTCATTCAATAGACGATTTGTTTGATCAAACAATCTTGCATTTTCCAATGCAACGCTCATGCTGTTAGCAAGAGTAGTTAAAAGACGAACATCAGAATCGCTGAATGCGTTTTCCTTATCCAAATTTTGTAAACTTATTATGCCTTTTACTTCCTCGCCAACAATCATTGGCACAAAGAGTGCTGATTTTGGTTCTTCACCTATTTGAGTTGGATTATTAAATTCAACTCCCATTCTATTCACATCTTCATTAATGAGCAATAGTTGCTTGGTTTCAATTAGGTGTTTTCTAAATCCATGTGGTGCTCTTGGCGGCAATAATGTTCTGTCTCCCATTTCGAAGGCGTATTTATCTTCAATTAGATTTGTGTGTTTATCATATGTTACAATATCTATCACCTGTGCGTTAAATATTTCTCTAATCTTTTCACCTACCAGCTCATAGATTCCATGAATATCAAGTTCTTTTGCCAATCCTTCTTGTACACTGTTAATTACGGAAAGTTCTGCCGTGCGCTGTTCTGTTTCTTTTAACAAGCGATTTGTTTCATCAAATAACCTGGCGTTCTCCAATGCTACGCTCATGCTATTGCTCAAAGTTGTAAGCAGTCTCACATCAGATTTACTAAAAGCATTTTCAATATCCAGATTCTGCAAACTAATTATTCCTTTAACTTCATCCCCAACAAGCATTGGCACAAACACAGCCGATTTTGGTACTTCTCCAATCTGTGTCGGGTTGTTATACTTTTTAGCTAAGTCGGAAAATTTTTCATTTACAAGAAATACTATCCGGGTATCAATTAATTGCTTTCTGAATCCGTTTGGTTCTCTAATACCAAGCAACGTTCTATCACCCTTTTCAAAAGAATATTTATCTTGAATTGTGTTTGTGGTACGGTCGTATGTTACTATATCTATTACTTGAGCATTAAATATCTTTCGAATTTTTTCGCCAACGAGTTCATAAATTCCATGTATATCAAGCTCTTTAGCTAATCCCTCCTGCACACTATTAATTACAGCTAATTCTGCAGTTCTCTGCTCTGTCTCTTTTAGCAAACGGTTTGTTTCATCAAATAATCTTGCATTTTCCAGCGCAACACTCATTGCATTTGCAAGAGTAGTAAGAAGGCTAACATCCGATTCGCTGAACGCGTTTTCATGATCAAGATTTTGAAGAGAAATTACACCTCTTGCTTCACCGTTAACGAGCATCGGGACATACAAAATTGATTTAGCCGCTTCACCTTGTATTGCCAATGGATTTCCATATTTCTTAGATACTTCTTCATTGTTCCTTTCAATTAATAAGGGTTGTCTAGTTTCGATTACATGTTTACGAAATCCAATCAACGGCATTGGTTCATCTGGAAAGCGGACACCTCTTTCAATGGTGTAGGGAAAATTTAAAATATTAGCATCAGGGTCATACAATCCGATATCAACTACTTGTGCGTCGAATATGTCGCGAATCTTATCGCCGACCAAATCGTAAATGGCCTGCATCTCAAGTTTTGTTGCTAAACCTTCCTGCACACTATTAATGATTGCTAGTTCTGCAGTTCTTTGTTCTGTTTCTTTGAGTAATCTTTTTGTCTCTTCAAAAAGTTTTGCATTCTGTAAGGTAACCCCCATATTTGTAGAGAGTGTTGAGAGAAGTCGAACATCATTTTCGTTATAAGCATTTTTCTCATAACTCTGAATGCTAACTACTCCAAGAATTTTATCATTGAATAAAATAGGAACACCCAAATATGATTCTGTAAGATCAGCTTCTCCCACACTTTCATCAGTAATTGCACCTTCATAGTTTTGATCAGATAGTGTGAGAAGCATCAGCGGTTTTCTTGTGTTTATAACCTTTGATGTTAATCCGTCACCCAGATTAAAAGGCTCAACATTCTGGTAACCTTTATAATAAGAATAAGGCACATGAATCATACTGTTACTTTCATCCAGCAATAAAATTTCTGTCACTTCAGAATGAAATATTTCCTTGATTTTATCTCCGACTATTTTTGTTACAGTTGTAACATCCAACTGCTTAGACATTGCCTCGCCGACACTGTTTATAATTGCGAGTTCGGCTGAATGCTGCTCTGTATCTTTAAGTAGTTTATCTGTTTTTTCGAAAAGGCGGGCATTCTGCAAAGCAGTTCCCATGCTGTTAGAGAGTGTAGAAAGTAATCTTATGTTGTTCTCGTCGAACAAATTTGCTTTGTAACTTTGAATGCTTACTACACCAAGTACAGTATCACCAAATAATATCGGAACACCCATATAAGATTCGGTTTTATCTTCTTCAGATTGTATAAGCGCACCATTTTCTATCTGCTCATACAGTGTATGAAGCAGAAGCGGTTTTCTCGAATTGATTACACGCGAAGTCAACCCTTCACCAAGTTTAAACGGCTCATAAGTTCTATAACCGTTATAATATGAATAAGGAATTTGTATTATTCCTGTTTGATGATCTAACAATAGAATTTCAGTAACCTCAGTCTCAAAGATTTCGCGTACTTTATCTCCCACAATTTTTGTTACTGTAAGAACATCAAGTTGTTTAGACATCGCCTCGCCAACACTATTGATAATTGCAAGTTCAGCTTCTCTCTGCGCTAATTGCTTTTCCACTGAATCACTGCCATTCTGAGGTAATTTAACAGCTGTTGATTTTTTTGCCATTCTATTCCTAAGCTTTCATTTTTCTGATAAAGATTTAGGGCAAAACCTTTTCCTTTAATTGAGCGAAATCTATCGGTTTAGTCATATAATCATCGCAGCCATATTCTTTTGCCTGCAAATAATTATTTTCATCACCATATGCAGTAATCATAGCAACACGCAGTTCCGGGAAATTACTTTTGATCCATTTCAGCAATTCCAATCCGTTCATACCAGGCATATTTATATCTGACAGGATCTGATTGACTTCAGTTGTGCCATTGGAAGCAAGGTAATCGCGGGCTTCTTCACCTGAAAAAGCAAACATAAATGCTAATTGACCCGATTTAATTTCTTTTCTAAATCTTTGTTCGAAAAGCAATTTCATATCCTGCTCGTCATCAACAACCATGATTTTCATTTATTAATCCTTTCTTTTACTTAAGAACAGTTTTATTCTTTTTTAAGTTTAACTACTACGAAAGAAATATCATCATCTAGTTCTTTCCCATTAGCCCATCTATAAGATTCATCTTTAAAAGTGTTAAGAATTTCCTCAGCACTTCCATTTCCAACTTGTAAAAAAGTATTTACCAATCTTTCATAACCATACTGTTCTTTGATGTGATTTTGAAGTTCCGGAAATCCATCACTAAGCATGAGGATTACATCACCTCGTTTCAGTTCAATTTCATCGGTAGTGTATTTACTTTTATTCATAGCGCCTAGCGGTAGATTATGGCCACCTAATTCAAGAATTTTCCGCTCACCGTTTTTGTAATAATATACCGGCGGCATTGCAGCATTAATCACTTTTAATCTATTTCCATAAATATTCACCATTGCAAAAGCAATCATCATTCTTTTCAAATTGGAATTCTTGATTGCCTCATTTGTCGAACTAAAAAATGATGTTATCTCTTCAGCACCCGAGTTAGCAGTAAATAATGATTTGATCATTGTTACCATTGTGCCAGCTTTCATTCCATGTCCTGTTGCATCTCCAATTGCAATGTTCAGCGATCCATTATTCATAAAAGAGAAATCATAATAATCACCTCCGACTTCTGTGGCTGTCTTCATATACACAGCAATTTCAAAATCTTTGAGATGTGGAATTTCTTTAGGAAGCATTGCAAGTTGAAGTTCGCGCGCTTCTTCAAGTTCTCTGGTTTTACGCTCATTCTCAATTTGTATTATCTTATACTGAGCTTCAGCTCGTTGAAGATCAAGGAATCTTGTATAGGACTGCTCTAAAACGTTTCCAAAACGCTTCAGAATATTATTATCCGCTTCAGAAAACTCCCTGCCATGATGATTGATGATAGCTATACTTGTATTTCTTGAGATGGAAATAGACCTGCAATAACCGCCCTCCCTGGACAGTAATTCTTGTTTACGTTCATGCGACAGTTTATCCCACGGATGATGCCGGAAAAGGTGTTGCATGAATTCATCCTTTTCCTCTTTAGTGTACCGTTCAATCAAAAAAGATACCCTTTTTTTTATTGCGGATTTCATCCGAGAAATGATTGGTATATCAAGATAAGGAACCGTTGCCTCCTGAACATAATTTGCCGCTCCGGCTGCGCCCCACATCGGCAAGTCTTTGCCTACTTCATCATTTATTATAATAGTAACCCCGCCATCCATATCAATTTTCATTTGCATTAGTTGTTGTGCAACTTCATTTACCACTTCCTGCAATTCAGATGTTTGTTGCATGGCCAGGCTTCTAGCACGAACTCTCTCAAGTGCTAGCTGAATCTCAGCCTCCCTAGCCTGTGCTTCGGCTTTTTGAAGATCAAGAAAACGGGTATATGTCTGATCAAAAACTTTTGCAAAGCGTTTGAAAATATCATAAGCATGAGGAACCGGCTG